>CBFHXF010000045.1:0-15322 GCA_965659745.1 Bacteroidia bacterium | reverse complement strand
TTGGCATTTTTGATGCGGGGATAATTTCCCACATTAGATATTTTTTCAACGGTATGGGGCGATTGGTATGGGGTAATCCGGTTGCTTTTGGGATAATCTTTTTGAAAATTTTGAGGCGTTTGTGCGTGGCTAAACTGTAGGAAAGCCAAAGTGCTTAGTATAAGTCCGAATTTCTTCATTGTATGATGTAGATTTGTGTGTTAAATTTAGACAAATTTCGTACCAAATTGGTTTTCGACATAGTGCGGTTGATACCCCATGGGCGTGTAAGTACCTATGGCGCAATTGCGGCTTATTTGGGAGCGAAAAGTGGGGCGCGATTGGTGGGATGGGCCATGAATGTGAGTCACGGTGTGATTCCTGCCGTTCCGGCACATCGCGTGGTAAATCGTATTGGAATGTTAAGCGGGAAAGCCCATTTTGCGTATCCCAATCGCATGCAGGAGCTTTTAGAATCAGAAGGGGTAAGGGTCGAAAACGATCAGGTCGAAAATTTTAACGATATCTTTTGGGACCCTTTTTCATTAGATCCTCTTTGAATAATCCCCACCATTGTTTGCGCGGATACGGCGCATGAACGGTTACCGATGGCAAGTCTTTTACTACGTGTGGCGTTACTAAGGTATGCGCATGCAGGGCAATAGAGCGATCGGGTAGGTTGTTTTTTGCCCCGTATTTAAGGTCGCCTATGATCGGACAGCCCATCTTAGACAGTTGCACGCGAATTTGATGAAAACGGCCTGATTCTAGGGTGATTTCATATAAAAAACGACCGGCAATACTGGAAAGCAGTTTATAGTGCAATACCGAATGCTTGGCAGCCCCACGGGGCTGATTATAAGCATGGGCGCGGTGGGCTTCTGAATCTTTTATAAGGTAATGCTCCAAAGTGCCACTTTCTTCAGTTAAAGGTATGGAAGTTAGGGCATGGTATACTTTAACATTCTGCTTTTCACGGAAAATATCATTCATCCGTGTGAGAGCTTTGGATGTTTTAGCGAATAAAACCACTCCGCTTACCGGACGGTCAATACGGTGTACCAATCCTACAAAAGCCGCTCCGGGTTTATTGTATTTAACTCGGATGTATTCTTCGGCCATTTCCAAGAAGTGCACATCTCCTGTAGAATCGCCTTGTACGGGAACACCCGCAGGTTTATTTGCGAATAATAAATGATTATCTTCCCAAAGTACGTCGAACATAACTGCAAAGGTACGGGCTTTTGTGCTTGCGAAGCGTTAATTTTATTTAGGAAGCCCCACTTCTTATCGTATTTTTGCTCTCTATTATGCGCGCCTTGTGGTCCCAGTATCGGGTATTTGTTAGAGACATTTTTCAACTTTCGTATCCTATTATATTAGGACAATTAGGATTGGTGCTTATGGGGGTGGCCGATACCATTATGGTGGGTCGCCTCGGAAAGGAAGCCTTAGCGGGTGTGAATCAAGCCAATAGCTTGTTTTTTATGACCAGCGGACTCACTTTTGGGGTCTTATTCGCGGTAAGTACCCTTGTCAGTATTAAAGTAGGAGAGAAGAAGGCGAGCGCGGGTTTCATTATTTATAGGGCGGGACTCATCGTGAGTATGCTGTTATTTGCGTTTCAATTCGGATTGTTAACGATTTTAACGGAACACTTCGAATGGTTGCAACAAACCAAGGCGGTTAATGAAATAGCGCCTAAATATTTGAATATTGTTAATTGGTCTATCTTGCCCATGCTGGTATTTTTAACCGCGCGGCAGTTTACCGATGGTTTGGGACATACCAAAATTTCGATGGTTTTAACTTTGGCGGGATTGGTTTTTAACGTAATACTCAATGCCATTTTAATTTATGGCTTTTGGATCTTTCCAGCCATGGGTTATGAAGGCGCGGCTTGGGCTACCTTAATATCACGAATCGCCATGATGCTCGCTGCATTATGGTATGTGCGGTATTCAAAATTCATGAAAACTTATGTGCCCGAAATTATGCCCAAATGGCGACAGGTGTGGTCGGAAACCCCTGGAGTTTGGAAGATGGGCGTGCCTATAGCCTTACAAACCTTCGCCGAATGGGCGTGTTTCTCCGTTTCGGGAATCATGGTAGGGTGGTATGGTGAAGTGCAGGTAGCGGCGCATGCGGTTGCCCTAAATGCGGCTTCGGTTACGTATATGGTTGCCAGCGGTATCGGTATGGCAGGAAGCATTTTGGTCGGCAACGGCTATGGCGAAAAAAATAGCGTTAAAATCCGAAAAGTAGCCCATGCTACATTTTTCCTGATGGTAATTTTTGAATTGATTAACGCCTTGATTTTTGTGGTTTTCAACCGTCAGATTGCCGGATTGTACGGCGTAGAACCGGAAGTTATGCCTTTGATTTTGCCCTTGTTTTTATTGGCTGCCGTGTTTCAAGTCAGCGACGGTATCCAAGCTGCCGCCATGTCGCTGCTGCGCGGAATCAAAGACGTATTATGGGCCAGCATCATCTCGGTATTTTCCTATTGGGTGGTGAGCATGCCCCTTTCGTATTACCTCGGTGAGGTATTGCACAAAGAAGTTTACGGCGTTTGGACCGGCTTTACAGTAGGTTTACTTGTGGCTTCCATCCTCGGAGTTTACCGTTTTTATCAAAAAAGTAGTAAGTTGCTGTTTGTATGAAGAAATACGTGATTTTGTTCCTTTTTATCGGGGGAATCCTTGGAACGGCGGCGGCCCAAAACGCACCTTGGTCGCGCCGCGTGCAAGGCGGACTAACTCCCTCTACGCAATTCAGGTTGCTTTCGAAAGTGAGTCCGATGCCAAGATATACCTATACGGAACAAGGGTTAAAAGACTCTTTTCGCAATTCCGATAAATTCCAGAATTCCCTAAGTGGTTTCGTAGGGGTGGTTTTTCAAAGAGAACGCGATGTGGCTTTTGCGGTGAGTTTTGGGTATCAGCAATGGGGATTTGTGCGTCAAAAAGAAGACGGTATGTTTGGGTACCAGCCCCATCCCGATTTAGGGGTGTACAGTCATTTGGTCGATGGTCCCACTCAGATTATGGATTATCATTTTACGCAGCGATATATCACGGTTGATTTGCAATATTTACGCCGTTTAGATGGGGTAAAATTGCGCATTCCCGATACCGAATTATACGGTTTTGTTTCTGCTATTCCCGGTATATTGGTGCAAGATAAGGTACGCATTAAAACGCGCGGTTTTTCATTAGATGAGGGCACTGCTGTTGATGTATATGATTACACAGTTGAATTAGATGCGGTAGACAGGCCGGTAATTACGAAGGTTGTAAATCCAGCTTTTAATGTTTTTGCAGCAGTCGGGTTGCGGGCAGAATATGCCTTAGACGAGAAAATCAAGCTCTTGGCACAGCCGCGTGTAGATATGGCATTGCTTCCTAATTTCAATGGCGTACAACAGGCCAATAGTTTTAGGTTTTCTTTAGATCTAGGTATTGTATACCCGATTCCATAAGGGGCTCTGCTGTATTGTATTGTGAAATTTAACGAAAAAGGCTGCCATTGGCAGCCTTTTTCGTTAAAGATATAAACCGGTATTATTTACCGTTCAATTTAGCTTTGTAGTATTCGCGGTTCAGATTGGCGATTACGGATAGGGGAATTTCCTTAGGACATTCAGCGGCACAAGCACCGGTATTGGTGCAGGCTCCAAAGCCTTCGGCATCCATTTGGTCTACCATAGCAACCACGCGTGATTCGCGTTCTGCTTGTCCTTGTGGAAGCATCGATAACTGGGTTACTTTAGCTCCAACAAACAACATCGCCGATGCGTTTTTGCAGGCACTAACGCACGCCCCACATCCAATACAAGTCGCGGCTTCAAAAGCAGTATCGGCAACTTCTTTAGGTATAAGGATGGAGTTGGCATCGACCGCGTTACCTGTGTTTACAGAAACATAACCTCCAGAGGCAATTATGCGATCGAAAGCGCTTCTATTTACACTTAAATCTTTAATTACAGGGAATGCATTGGCTCTCCAAGGTTCTACTACAACGGTATCACCTTCTTTGAAACTACGCATGTGTAATTGACAGGTGGTAACACCGCCTTTGGGTCCGTGTGGACGTCCGTTGATTACCATAGAGCACATACCACAAATACCTTCACGACAATCGTGATCGAATGCGATAGGGTCTTTACCGTCTTCAATGAGTTGTTCGTTCAATACGTCGAACATTTCAAGGAAGCTCATATCGGGACTGGCTTGAACTTTATGTTCTTCAAAATGGCCTTGTGCATTTTCGTTATGCTGGCGCCATACTTTCAAGTTTATATTCATTGTGTTTGCCATATCGATTATTTGTAACTGCGTTGTTGGATTTTGATATTTTCGTAGTTTAAATCTTCCCGGTGAAGTTCGTAATCGTGATTGCCTTTATTCTCCCAAGCAAAAACGTTCAAGAATTTATCATCGTCACGAAGGGCTTCCCCTTCTTCGGTTTGATGTTCTTCACGGAAGTGTCCACCGCAACTTTCTTCACGGGCAAGTGCGTCTAGGCACATCAATTCGCCTAATTCTAGGAAGTCGGCCACACGACCTGCTTTGTCTAATTCTGGATTGAATCCACTATCAGAACCGGGTACACGAACATTCTTATAGAAATCTTCACGGAGGGCTCGGATCTGTGCGATGGCTTCTTTTAGGCCTTTTTCGTTACGGGCCATTCCACACTTATCCCACATAATCAATCCCAATTCACGGTGGTAACTTTCCACGGTACGGGTACCTTTGATATTAAGGAATCCGGTGATGCGCTCGTTGGCGCGTTTTTCGGCTTCTTCAAAGGCTTCGTGATCGGTTGGAATGGGTTTGGTGTGAATTTCCTTACTTAAGTAGTTTCCGATGGTGTAAGGAATTACAAAATATCCATCGGCTAAACCTTGCATAAGCGCAGATGCCCCTAATCGGTTGGCACCGTGATCAGAGAAGTTGGCTTCTCCTAATGCATATAAGCCGGGAACGGTGGTTTGCAATTCGTAGTCAACCCAAAGTCCGCCCATGGTGTAATGCACCGCAGGATAAATACGCATCGGCACTTCATAAGGATCTTCGGCCGTGATTTGCTTGTACATGTCGAACAAATTGCCATATTTTTCCTTAATCAATTCTTTTCCTAGGCGCAAAAGGGTATTGTCATCTGGATTTGAAATTCCTTGTTTGGTGGCTTCTGCGCGACCGTACTTGTGCATCATGTTGTGTTTGAAGTCCAAATAAACGGCCATTTTGCTAGGTCCTACACCATAACCGGCATCGCAGCGCTCTTTGGCGGCACGGCTGGCTATGTCACGGGGTACTAAGTTACCAAAGGCAGGATAGCGACGTTCTAGGTAGTAATCGCGTTCTTCTTCGGGAATATCGTTAGGGTGGCGGGTATCGCCTTGTTTTTTAGGTACCCAAATACGTCCATCGTTACGCAAAGATTCACTCATAAGC
This sequence comes from Bacteroidia bacterium, assembly GCA_965659745.1. Classification (GTDB taxonomy): domain Bacteria; phylum Bacteroidota; class Bacteroidia; order NS11-12g; family UBA955; genus VMCP01. The sequence continues at coordinate 9,881 of CBFHXF010000045.1, read as the reverse complement.
GTAAGTTTAGACTGGTAATGTCCGGAAACTGGAATACAGGTAGGGTGAATTTGGGTAAAGCAAGGGTTGCCAAATACGGCACCGGCTTTGTGAGCTTTCCACGCAGCGGTAACGTTACTTCCCATCGCGTTGGTGCTTAAGTAGAATACGTTTCCGTAACCACCAGTACACAACAATACGGCATGACCGAAGTAGCGTTCTAATTTTCCTGAAACCAAGTTGCGGGCAATAATTCCGCGTGCTTTTCCATCTACTTTTACCACTTCTACCATTTCGTGGCGGGCGTACATTTTAACGTTTCCAAGACCCACTTGACGTTCGAGGGCAGAATACGCGCCTAACAACAATTGTTGTCCGGTTTGTCCGGCGGCATAAAAAGTACGTTGTACTTGAGTTCCTCCAAAAGAGCGGTTACTCAAGGTTCCACCGTATTCGCGGGCAAAAGGAACTCCTTGAGCCACACATTGGTCGATGATATTGGTAGAAACTTCCGCTAGACGGTGCACGTTGGCTTCGCGTGAGCGGTAATCTCCTCCTTTGATGGTATCGTAGAATAAGCGGTGCACACTGTCACCGTCGTTTTGATAATTTTTGGCTGCGTTGATACCTCCTTGTGCTGCGATAGAGTGCGCACGACGGGGAGAATCTTGGAAGCAAAACGCAGAAACTTGGTAGCCCATTTCGGCAAGGGTTGCTGCCGCACTTGCACCTGCTAAGCCGGTACCAACAACAATAATACTTAAATTACGTTTGTTTGCGGGATTGACCAACGGAACTGAACTTTTGTATTTCGTCCACTTCTGCTCTAACGGTCCTTCTGGAATTTTAGCATCTAATTTCATACGTTTATTTGATTAGTCCGAGGTGCATTACCACGGGAATGATAGCAAATGTTAAAGGAACAATAATAGAAAAGGCAATACCTATCGTGTGAATGATAGGGGTATACGATTTGTGCGCTATTCCAAGTGTTTGGAAGGCACTGCCAAAACCGTGTAATAAGTGGTAACCAAGACCCGCACAGCCTAAAACGTATACAATAACGGCAACGGGATTTTGAAATACGTTTACCATTTCAATGTACAAGTTTTCCAAATGAGCGCCCGAAGCGTATTCTAAGTGACCTAATTCATGAGGAAGTCCAAAGCGACTTACTACCCAGAAATGTTTCAAGTGCATTACCAAAAATATCAAAATAATAGATCCTAAAAGTCCCATGCTGCGAGAATACCATTTGCTGTTGGCATTTCCTGGATTGGCTCCGTATTTGGATTTGCGAGCTTTGCGATTGCTAAGGGTAAGTGAAATACCTTGCACGATGTGCCATAGTAATCCTGCGAATAGTCCGATTTCAGCGGCCCGGATGAACCAGTTTTTAGCCATGAATTCGGCAGCTACGTTAAAAGTTTCTCCTCCGTCGTTAAAGAAGACGGTGGCGTTGATGGCGCAGTGAACCACAAGAAAGGCAATTAATGAAATGCCTGTTACTGCCATGATTAGTTTTCGTCCGAGACTCGAAGAAAACACAAACGATAATACTCCCATATTTAGATCTGTATCGATTATTTTAATTTGGGCAAATTTACAAAAAGGTAAGCACAAAAGGCAGTGTTTGTCTGCGCATGTCTTATTTAGAATGAGTTTACGTAATGTTAAAATCAAGCCTTTTGCCGATGAGCGAATTTAATGTGTAACTTTTATCACTGCATTTTAATTGAAAAGGTATATGTAGTCTATTGAAATTGAGTCGGATAGGTCGGGAGGACTCGGATTTGATCTTTGCACAGTCGTTTTGCGAATTTTGCCAAAAGTATCAACAAGATTTTTTGTAATTAATGCAAAAAGGGATCATTCGTTGTTTATTAAAGAGGGGAGTATAACTGATTTGTTTCCTTAGACTTTGAGCATGGACTTCCACTGAGTTTGTTTGTATTGCCGGCGTTAGATTGGGATGATCTGTGAATGGCCGGTAATTGCGAGGAGGTTTCCCCCGAGAAGATCGCGTGTTTGATGATTGGGAGTGCGTTACAAACCGTTTTGCATTTCGTGCATGCGTTGTACGTATTTGCCTAGTACATCGAACTCTAGGTTTACCTTCGAACCTGGTGTTAGCTGTCCTAAATTGGTCTTTTCCCATGTGTGTGGAATGATGGCCACGCTGAAAGCATCTGGAAAAGAATCTACCACAGTAAGGCTTACGCCATTGATGGTAATGCTTCCTTTGGGAACCGTAATTCCAGAACCCGCAGGGTAGCTAATGAACAGCATGTGCGAGCCGTTTAGGTCGTGAATTTCGTCTACCGTACCCACCGCGTCTACATGGCCTTGGACAATATGTCCGTCAAATCGACCGTTAGCGGGCATGCAGCGTTCTAAGTTGACGCGATAACCCAAGTTCCACGTTTTAATGTGTGTCCTTTCTAATGTTTCGTTTATGGCAGTAACGCGGTATTGATTATTATCGGTGTTGATTTCCACCACGGTAAGACAAATTCCGTCGTGTGCTACACTTTGGTCTACTTTAAGTTCCTGTGCCATTGGGTGTTGAAACGTGAAATGCACGTTGCTGCCTTCTGGCTGTAGGGAAACGAGTATGGCGGTATCTTCAACTATTCCGGTAAACATATGACACGATTATACAACATAGTTGTGACAAAAAGGTTCTATAAATGGAAATAAATATGACATGTTGACACAAAAAGTCATTTTTTTGCAGTTGGCAAAGAGTTTGAATATAAAAAGAACAAACAATGTTTAACATGAACAAGAAGGCAAAGAATAAAGTTAAAGAAGATCTTTCACAAAATTCGGAGGAGATCCAAGATAAGGATACAGTAGGCTCACAAGAGGAAGTTAGTGCCGAAGAAGGAAATTTAGAAAATGCCAATCAAACAGAGGAAGCTGCAGAAATGGATGCGGCCGATGCGGTTCAAGTGGAGCGTGATAAATATTTGCGTTTGTACAGTGAATTTGAAAATTTCCGCCGCAGAACAACAAAAGAGCGATTGGAAATGATGCAAAATGCATCTAAAGACCTTATGGTTGAGTTGTTACCTATCGTAGATGATATGGAACGTGCCTTAAAGGCAATGCAGAAGTCGGGTGATAGCGCCGCTGTTGAAGGAATGGAGTTGATCTTTAAAAAGTTGTACGGTACTCTAGAAAAGAAAGGCTTGAAGCCTATGAATGCCCAAGGGGAAGTATTTGATCCTGAAATTCACGAAGCGGTTACCCAGTTTGATGCGCCTACTGAAGACATGAAAGGTAAAGTGATTGACGAGTTGGAAAAAGGTTATTTTTTGAATGATAAAGTAATACGATTTGCCAAAGTGGTAGTCGGAAAATAAACAATGAGCAAAAGAGATTATTACGACATACTGGGCGTTTCTAAAAACGCTACTGCCGATGAGTTGAAAAAAGCCTATCGCAAATTAGCCATTAAATATCATCCCGATAAAAATCCGGATGATAAAGATGCGGAGGAAAAATTCAAAGAAGCCGCTGAGGCTTACGATGTGCTCAGCAATCCTGAAAAGAAAGGCCGTTATGACCAATTCGGACATGCCGGAATGGGTGGCGGTGCAGGATTTGGAGGCGGTGGATTCAGCATGGATGATATCTTCTCTCAATTTGGTGATGTTTTTGGCGACGATAGTATCTTCGGTTCCTTCTTTGGCGGCGGCGGAGGTCGCGGTCGCGGAAATCGCAGAACCGTTGGGTCTAATATCAGAATAAAATTAAAACTCACCCTTGCCGATATGCGCAACGGGGTTGAGAAAAAAGTCAAGTACCGCAGAATGGTAGCGGCACAAGATGTTAAATTCGGCAGTTGCCGGCATTGTGGAGGTAGCGGTGTGGTGAAGCAAGTCACCAATACGTTCCTCGGACAAATGGCCACTCAAAGTGCATGTCCAGTTTGTCAAGGTTTAGGAAAAGTCATTGAAAGCAAACCTAAAGATGCCAACGAACAGGGACTTATTGCACAAGAATTCGAAACCAGTATCAAAATCCCAGGGGGTGTTGCCGATGGCATGCAATTGAGCGTGCAAGGTAAAGGTAACGAAGGTCCTGCCGGCGGTGCATCTGGTGATTTGATTGTGCTTATAGAAGAAGTTCCCCATGAAGAATTGAAACGCGACAATAACAACGTGTTGTATAATTTGTGGTTGAGCTTTCCTGAGGCCGCAATGGGAGCGAATATTGAGGTGCCTACATTAGACGGGAAGGCGAAAATAAAGGTAGATTCAGGCACACAAGCAGGTAAGATATTGCGTTTGAAAGGAAAAGGATTTCCTGATTTAAACGGATATGGTACCGGCGATCAATTGGTGGTTATAAATGTATACGTGCCTCAAAAATTGAGTTCGGAAGAAAAAGAGGTGCTCATGAAATTACAAGAGAGTAAGAATTTCCGCCCCGATGAAGAAAATAAATCCTTCTTCGATCGCATGAAAGACTTTTTTTAAGTGAGCTAATCGGCCGCTCCAACTTTTTGTTTAATATTGCGCATGCATCGTGCTTTTATCAAGCAAATATGTTGGGCGGCAGTAATCTTACTGTTTTCAACCACTTGGGGTCAAAATATTGATTTTGCCCAGTATAAGCCTGCGATTTCTCAGGGTCCGGTACCGGCTTCTTTAAAGCGGAGTACGACTTCATCGGTTCAGGAAAATATCCGCAAAATTAAAAGCAATAAATCCGACAGGAAAACCAAAAGACTCGAACAAGAACATTCCATTCGAGTAGGTTTTGTGGAAGAAGAATTGCTAACAGGCGGTCAGATACTCTACGGCGAACCCATGTCGAACTTCGTAGAAAAAGTAGGGTTGAAAGTGTTGGAATCCTATCCTGAATTATCAGATAAATTACAATTTTATGTGTTGCGTTCGCATGTTCCCAATGCGTATACTACTTCAGGAGGATTGGTTTTTGTGAGCATTGGATTGCTTGCGAGAATTGAAAACGAAGCACAGCTGGCGGTAGTTTTAGCCCATGAAATCCAGCATTATGTGAAGCGTCATTCCTTGCAAACCTTTAAAGATGTAGCTGATGCCAAACGCAATTTAAATGGGGAAGCCTTAGAAACGAAGCTGGAATACTTATATCGATTCTCAAAAGATCAAGAGCTCGAAGCCGATGATTTGGGATACGAAATGATATCTAAAACCAATTACGATCTGAGCGAAGGTATTTATGGTTTTGAGGTCCTGAAGTACAGTGCATATCCATTCTTAGAAACTCCTGTATCTTTAGATACTTTTGCATCAGAATATTATGTGTTTCCAGATGCGTTACGCGACAAAATCAATCAAGAAATTGAAAAGGCGGATGCCAGTAATAAAAAGTCAGACGAACAAGAGCTTATCGATGCCAATAGAACCCACCCGCATTTAGACATGCGCATTTTAGCGCTGAAGGGTAGGGTTGAAGCATTGGATATGTCGGGAAAGCAAACCTATATAATAGGTAAGGCGGCTTTTGATGAAATGCAAAAAATTGCTCGACACGAATTGTTACTCCTTTTCATGCGCCGCGCCGACCATGGTAGAACCCTGTACTTATCGCGCATTTTTGAAATACTATACGGGCCTACTCCCTTTGTTTCTAGGGTGAAGGCAATGTCTTTGTATGCTTTGTTGAATCATAAACTTTCTGGACATGATTTAGAGAAGTACGGTTGTGAAGTGAGCAGCAATAGAGGCATGTGGAGGCCTTTGTCGGCAGGTTTGAAATCTTTGGATGCCAAAGAAATGTCGGCCTTTGCCATGCGTCTTTTGTGGTTGGAATATGTTAAATATCCTCAAGATGCGTTTTTGAAAAAAACATGGGAACAAAGCTTGCAATTAATACAGCAAAAGGCCCTTTTAGATATCAAGACATTTTTAGATTATCAGGTGCCTTCTAGCGGCGATACGGTAGAATTAAAGGAAGATATTACAAAAAAGATAGAGGAAACTCCAACCAATCCCTTGCTTTCAAGACCCGATAGGCGTTCTTCTAATTCCCCCAAGACAATTAAACAAAGCGGTCCGTATTACATGGCATGTATGTATGGACTTCCAGAGACAAATCGACTTAAGTCGGAGTTTGAAAGAGCGGCATTGAATTTTACGGAAATAGCGGGTAAACGTGATTCGCGCGAGCAATTGGCCAAAGACCGTGAAAAGGAAAGCAAGCGGTATTCCTTAACCAATCCGGATTATAGTGGGTTGGTATTGATGCAGCCGCGTTTGACCCAATACAGCGGTAAGAATTTTAGCGAGAATGAGCGCAACTATTTTGCGGAGGAGAAATCAAAACTGCTTATTACCAACGTTTGGAAAGAAGTTGCCAAGATTTCCAATGATGATTTGCATATTTTGGAGAATAAAGCAAAATCTGATATGAAAACCGAGGATATCAATCGATTTACACAGGTAAACGATTGGATCATGGAGCGTTTGAACAACGATACGAATGAAATGATATTGTTTTATTCGCAATATGTTTCTGACGTGATGCAACCGTATGGAACACCTTTGGTGGCATGGACGGGTTATGATTATGTGTTGTATAAAAGACCTTTGGATATAAACGGGTTGATGACTTCGATTATGTTCTTCCCTTATTTGCCGGTATATCTGTATTTTCAATTGCAAACGGATGGATTTACCAAGCAGTATACAGTGGTGTTTAATACCGAAAGCAGCAAATTGGTATTCAATTATAATAAAGAACGGGAGGTGAAATTGCAAACCGACTACCTGAAAGCCCACGTTTACGAAACCCTTTACGAAATCCGACACGCCAAACAACTCAAATAATGAAATTGATGTTTAAATTAGGGGTGCTTGCATGCACCGTATTTATAGCTACTTCTTCCATGGCTCAGAGTAATCCAGGTTATTTAGGCAATACGCAAGTCGCAGAAATTACTACCAATTGGTATGTGCCGGGTTTGGTGGCTCATGGACCTTGGATTAAAAATCATACGTCTATTTCTTACGAAAAAGCCATGCGTAAGAACTTCTCTTGGAGGGGTGGAGTGCGTTTTGGATCGGGAGAGTTTGACGTTGCTGAGAATTTGACTTATTTTTATGTATATCAAGATGAACCTTGGGGAGGATCACAGTCTACTAGTCCAGCTAGAGGTACACTGGGATATTCTTTAACGGAGTTTTTTATTGCACCCCGTTGGTATAATAATAATTCCGGAGCCTTAGCTCCTTTTGGAAGCTTTTTTGGCTTAGAATTGGCTTATGCAAACATAGGAATTGAAGATAAAATTGTTTGGGACGGGCAAGCCATAAAACTACCCGCTATAACAGAAGGTTTCAGTACCTTAAGCATGGCCATTCAATGGGGACACCGTAGGGTATTATTCGATAATCTATGCTGGGATTACCACATGGGTATTGGATTCAATGTACTCAATACGGGTAATGCAAGCGTGGCATATTTCGAAGATGGTACATCGTACGACGATCATGAAGCGGTGGTACATTCTATGGTATTACAGCCACTTGCTTGGGGCCGTATTTTCCATGGCGGCTTAGGATTGTCGTATTTGTTCTGAAGAGTTTAGAGTTTAGAGGGGAGGGTTTAGAGGTCTGTACTAAAGTTTAGTGTTTAGAGCCTAGAGTTTAGACTCTCACCTCTAGACTCTCAACTATTTAAGGGAATTTCGGGAATTGCTGAAAATCAGGCTTTCGTTTTTCTAAAAACGCATGTTTCCCTTCTTGTGCCTCTTCGGTTAGATAATACAACAATGTGGCATCACCTGCTAGCTCCATCAATCCGTGTTGTCCGTCTAATTCAGCATTGAAAGCACGTTTCAACATCCGAATGGCCATAGGACTGCGTTCCATGATGGTCATGCACCAATCCACGGTTTCGTCTTCTAACTGAGCCAAAGGAACCACTTTATTTACCAAGCCCATTTTTTCACATTCTTCGGCCGTATATTGTCTGCATAAGAACCAAATTTCTCGGGCTTTTTTCTGTCCTACGTGTCTCGCCAAATAACTACTACCAAATCCACCATCGAAACTACCTACTTTTGGACCGGTTTGCCCGAATTTAGCGCCTTCAGCAGCTATGGATAAGTCGCATACTACGTGTAATACATGTCCACCGCCAATGGCATAGCCGTTCACCATTGCAATTACAGGCTTAGGTAGAGATCTTATTTTTTTATGTAAATCCAGGACATTCAATCTTGGAACGCCGGAATCATCGACATAACCCCCAATTCCTTTTACGTTTTGATCTCCGCCGGAACAAAAAGCTTTATCGCCAATTCCGGTAAGGATAACCACAGAAATCTTAGGATTTTCTCGACAATGGTCGAAAGCATCCAACATGTCATTCACCGTTTGCGGTCTAAATGCGTTATAAACTTCAGGTCTGTTGATGGTTATTTTAGCAATGCCTTCGAAGAAATCAAAATGGATATCCGAATATTCTTTAATGGTGGTCCAATTGCGTTGACTCATAGTGTTGCAAATTTACACAAATCAAGTCAACGCAGCGGTAATGCTCTAGGAATCTTAATATTTATGCGCTGAAAGGTAATCCTTCAGCCATCGATCAAATAAATTTTTTAAACGCCAATGAAAAGTCCAAAGGCATTCCTGGTTTGTTCGTTGCCGAGACCTACATTTTTCAATAAAGGCATTAAACTGGTGCGCCCAAAAAATCCAAATTTCTTGAATTGGATACTTACGTAAGGATCAACAATAATAGGATTCATATGGAAATCACCCTTTATGGTCACCTTCGTATTGTCTTCATATTTAATTTCAGATTTTGTTTCGAATCGGTAACCTAGATACGCACCTACTTGTATTTTATATGAAGGTCTGCGCTGTTTGTCTTGGAAGCCGATAGCAAGCGGAAAACTAATGGTCGTATAATTCAATGAAGAAGATTTGGTGTTTTCATCTTTTCCAAACTGAGGAATGCCGTTTGGGTCGACGCTGTAATGACTAAAGGAATCGCTTCTGGTTGAAAGGCGCACGCTAGCGTCTTCAAATGTAAAATATTCATTTTCAATACCAACACCGAACCAAAAACGATACAGACCTTGGCTTAAGTTTTTACCTAAAGAGATTTCAAAGTTTGAAATATTAGAAGTTAAAAATTTCGCGGATGGCAAATATCTTCCGATAGCGGTACCACCAGGCTCTACGGCATTTAATGCATTATTTAAACTTACAAAACCTAATCCAAAACGAGTTTGGAAGTCGTATTTTTTAGGTTTGGGTTTTTCATATTGGAAACCTTCATAAAAATCGGGTTCTACAGGGCCGGCTTCAAATTCTGATTCGGCTTCTACTTCCGTAGCTTCCTCAATAATGGTGGGGTATTCCATCTCATCAACTAATATCGTATCCGATTGTGCGTAAATTCCATTCATCAAGCCTAAAAGAGCCAAGATCATCATTGCTTTTAACAAGGTAGTTTTCATAGTGTATTGTTTAACAAATTTAGGGGAAATTAAGGATTAATTCATTTTAAGGATTAGGCTGAACGGATCTTTTTATTTCCATATATCCGATACAACCGAGGATTCCACAAAGATGTATTGGGTTTTTATTTGAATCAGTTTTTTGGGTTTTTGCAATAATTTCATTTTTATTCACTGTTTTGAACTATTTCTTTCGCCTCTTCAATTACTTTTATATTTTTGAGGAAGAATCAATAATAAAGAATCGCCTTAATCACTCATTTTTGGTAGAAAATCTTTTTGATTCTTAATCACACCTATAAAGCGGATGTATACCTATAAAGTAGGGGATGCACCTAAAAGAAATATTATGGCAACAACAGATAATTGGTTTGAAACTTGGTTTGACACAAACTATTACCATGAATTATACCAGCATCGAGATGAAGAAGAA
>CBFHXF010000044.1:0-15851 GCA_965659745.1 Bacteroidia bacterium | reverse complement strand
AAATGCAATTCTCTGATTTAATAACTCCCTTTAATCAATCGTGTTTAATTAATTCAGCATTCATAATCCCGCACACATAACTCAGCATTCACAACTCAGCATTCATAATTCAACATTCATAATTCAGCATTCACAACTCAGCATTCATAATTCAACATTCATAATTCAGCATTCACAACTCAGCATTCATAATTCAGCATTCATTTTCGCACGGCGGCAGCGGTCGGAGCAGAACTTTACGTTTTCCCAATCGCGCTCCCATTTCTTCCGCCATGTAAAGGGCCTTCCACAAGCCAAACATGTTTTCTCCGGCAAATGCTGTTTTTTAACCCCTTTCATAATTCACCATTCATAATTCACCATTCATAATTCATAAGTCATAATACAAAAACGAATTACCCGTGGCCACGTATCCACCTTAGCATAGCTCAAACGTGAAAGTTTCTCTGTTCTGTGATAAGAATCCAAACCGCTACACGTAAGGGAACCGGCGGCTTCCAAATCTACGAAACCATCTGATTGCAACGCTTCATCGGGAATGTGCACTTCTATGATTTCACCAATAACCATATGCGTACCGTTTATGGCTAAATCGTGTTTTTCTCGAAATTGCATTAGCCACTTTACCTTACTCTCTCCAACAAAGGGAACCTTATATTCTGGATGCCACTCTTTTGTCAATCCCACCGCATCAAATTCCGATACCTCTTTCGGATAGCGGGCTGAGGTTTGATGGGCCGCTTCGTAAATTGATTCGGTTACATGATTGATGGTATACCAACCGGTATCCAATATATTATCTAGAGTATGCCGCTCGGCTACATCGGGTCTGAAAATCATGCCACAAAGTGGCGGATTTGCGCCAATATGAAACAAGGAATTCAAAACCGACAAATTGCTTGCGCCATTGCTATCGGCGGTACCTACCAAAATCAAACTTTTGAATCCCCCAAGAGAATTAATGAACGAAGCGCGGTAGCGCTGCTCCATTTCGTTAATGTCGTTTTTCGTGATATGCATGTGGTGATATTTACTAAAATTGCTTCAGGTATTTTTCGCATTTTTTCCAATAACCAAAGAAGGACGGCGTGTATTCGCTGACTTCCGGAAAAATCCAATCCCTCGAATCTTCCTGACCCTTCCACCCTATTTGGGTTGGATGTTCTTTATATATAAAGGTATGATCGGATAATTGCGCTTGTAAGTCGCCGAAACGACCGTACACGATTTCCAATTCATAGATATTTTTGGCAAGGGCTAAAACGAACTCCAAGGTTCTCTGCGAAACAGGTCGTCGTTCGAATTCATCGGCATCTAACAATAAAATACGACGGTGCGATTCATCCTGACGCCACTTGGGATCTAAATTATTCCAAGAGTAGACCAAAACGCTGTTAACGCCTTTCGGGAGGACTTCCCCCGGAGATAAAATAGGGCTTGTTTTTCGCAATGTTTCAATCGATACCGCCGTAGGTGTGAGGCTTAAATCTTGGGTATCGCGCAAGGTTTCGGGGATGGGCATAGAGGAAAACACGTCGTAATCGACGTCTAAAAAGGTTTTCCCTTGCTTAGAGCCCGCGTATTTATTGATGTTTTCTTGGTTGGCCACGTATTGCTTGTTGGAATTGGCGCCGCAGACCCATTGCCAGCTTAAGTCGTTGGAAGCCATATCGGCATCGAGCAAATGGTAGTACATCCAACGGGCGCCACTGCGCCAGTCGCAACGGGCAATATTGGTGTGTAGCATGCTCAAATACATGCGCATGTGGTTGTGGATCCACCCGGTTTCAAGCAGCTGATCGATGCCTTCGTCGAGCGCGTCGATGTGGGTTTTGGCGTTCAAAATAGCATTAGGAATGCCGGTAGATTTGAAATGCGAGGGATCGTTTTTAACGTTTTGTTCCGACAAATTCGGGAATTTCTGGGCAGTTCTTTGGAAGTAATCGCGCCAGGAGAGCTGTTGCAATAAACGCTCAATTTGATAGGTTTTAAATCCGCGTTGTAGCAACGAATCCACAATTTGCTTGGTGGAAATAACACCTCGCGATACATAGGGTGAAAGCTGTGACACGTTTCCCCAAAGGAAATTTCGCGTTTTTCCGTATTTCACAGGATCAATATTTGCGATTTTCGCAATTATTTTCTCATATTTCGTTTCGATCATCGCTTGGAAATTTTATTATTTGAAATTTGACGTTGTCGGCTGCAGCGGAATCGTTCGATTTCAGGATTGCGGGTGGCGCGGTGTTTTTGGGATACCCCGGAGTTTACGCGTTTGCGCCACAAGCGAAAGCTTGAGGGCTTTAAGGTTTGTCGCATCAAGCGGATAACCTCGCCTTCGCTCACGCCAAACTGTGTTTCTATGGCATCGAAAGGCGTACGGTCTTCCCAGGCCATTTCGATAATTCTGTCTAAGTCTTCGTCGCTAAATTTCATATTCGTACCAGTCCGTTTTCTCTGAGATCCGACACCCGCAAAGGGGCTTCTTCACTCAAAGTTTGGTGTCTTTTCACTTCAAATAAATAGAGTTCGTGGTCGCCTGCAGATTGGTGCCAAACGGCCTCCAATTCCACATAGGCCAACGCGTTTTTTAGCACAATAAAATCGTGCCAACGGGTGCAGGCATAGGGTTGTTTGTGCGGATGTTGGGTATCGCCTTTGTTTTTGCGACTCAGGAAATCGTGTTTGTCGAAAGCCGTTCCACTTTTTTGTCCGAAGTTCCGCACCACAGGCCACTGATTCTGCGCCAATAATTGCAGCACTATTTTACCGCCTTTTTGAATATTTTCTAAGGTTTTGGTATTGTAATACACGCCAATGGCATAGCGCTTGGGCGACATGCTCATGGCGGAAACGTAAGTACAAATGTTCATATTAACCCTGCCCTCGCACTCGGTCATCAAGCTGTAAACCGGCAAATCCGGCAGGTTCCAAGGTTTCTTCACAACATTTTAGAGATTGAAATTTCGGCAGCAAATACGATTCGGTTGAGCGTAAAACGAGCTAAAAACACGTGTAAACGTATGTTTTAGGTTAATTATACCTTAATATTAGAGATGCCTCCGTCGATATGATGGATTTGTCCGGTAATCCACGACGATTTTTCCGACAGCAAAAAGGCGGCGAGTTCGGCGATGTCTTGGGGCTGTCCGATTTTCTTTAAGGGATGTCGGTTGGCATTGGCTTCTATTTTCTCGGGGGAATTCAGTAACGCCGCTGCCAAGGGTGTTTGGGTGATGGAGGGTGCGATGGCGTTTACCCGTATTTTGGGTGCGAATTCGGCTGCCAGCGCGCGGGTGAGTCCTTCGATAGCGCCTTTGGAGCTGGCCACCATGGCATGAAAGGGAAATCCGGTTTGCACGGCCACGGTAGAGAAAAGCACTACGGAAGACTGTGCAACGGTTTTGAGTGCGGGCAAGGCGGCTTGAATGCTGGTGATGGCACCGAGGGTTTGTTTTTGGTAGTCGGTCACAAACTCTTCGGGTTTGATTCGGGCAAAGGGTTTCAGGGTAATGGAACCCACGCAATAGGCAAGTCCGTCGATAGATTCAGGCAACCAAGAAAAGTCGCTATTGGGATTCGTGACATCGAAATGCACGTAATTTACATTGGCAAGGGGTTCGGGCTGGGTATGCGCGTAGGTAGCGGTAACGTGGGCATCGGCGGAAAGCAATTCCACGAGGGAACGGCCAATTCCGGTAGAGCCACCAATTATTACAAACTGTTTCATGATAATAGTAACAAGTTTGGGGTTGGAATGGTTTGGAGGGAAAATGGGAATTCTGCCGGGGCAACATCATCAATATGGACAGGGGTGAACCCTGACCCTACGGTTGCCATTTATCACAATTGCAATATCATCAATATGGGCAGGGGTGAACACTGACCCTACCAAAATATTCTCTACACTCTCACCCCTCCACTCTCAATTATTTTGTCTATATTATCGACAAATAATTGTCAATAATATTAACAAATGAGCGATAGAAACATTGTACACATGGACTTAGACTCCTTTTTTGTGAGTGTAGAGCGACTCCAGAATTCGGCATTGAATGACCGACCTATTATTATCGGTGGACTCAGCGATCGCGGTGTGGTGGCCAGTTGTAGCTATGAAGCCCGACGCTACGGCGTGCACAGCGCCATGCCCATGAAACAAGCCCGATTGCTATGTCCGGATGCCATATTCATACGTGGCGATTCTCAAAAATACAGCGATTATTCCCATATGGTTACCGAAGTCATTGCCGAAACCGTGCCCCTATACGAAAAAAGCAGCATCGACGAATTCTATATCGATCTCAGCGGCATGGAGCGATTCTTCGGTAGCTGGAAATTATCTCAAGAACTTAAAGACCGCATTAAAAAGGAAACCGGATTGCCCATTAGCTTCGGACTTTCTACCAATAAAACGGTTTCAAAGGTAGCTACTGGTACTGCCAAGCCTGCCGGACAAAAACAGGTGGCGCAAGGAGAAGAAAAAAGCTTCCTCTCGCCTCTCTCCGTCAAAGCCATTCCCGGCGTAGGTGCCGTTACCTACCAAACCCTCCGACAATTGGGTATTCAGTACATTAAAACCGTGCAAGAAATGCCCCGAGAATTGCTTTTCAAAACCTTACAAAAACCCGGTCTCGAGATTTGGGATAAGGCACAAGGCATTGACCAACGTCCCGTAATTCCTTATCAAGAACGTAAAAGTTTGAGCACCGAACGCACCTTTGAAAACGATACCATCGACGTAACCAAACTCAAAAATCTGCTTAGCGCCATGGCCGAAAACTTGGCCTATCAGCTCCGAAAAGGACATAAACTAACGGCTTGTGTGACTGTTAAAATCCGCTATACCGACTTTAACACCTATTCCATGCAGGCCAAAATTCCCTATACCAGCGCCGACCATACCCTCATTGCCAAAACCTTGGAATTGTTCGACAAACTCTACCAACGTAGGCAACTTATTCGACTCGTGGGCGTGCGTTACAGCCACCTGGTGAGTGGCGGACTTCAAATTGACTTGTTCGAAGACAGCCAAGAAATGCTCAAACTCTATGAAGCCATGGATAAAGTGCGGAATCGCTTCGGCGATTCTGCCGTAAAACGCGCCAACGGAATGGATGTAAAAAGCATCGGAAGAAGCGGAAATCCCTTCGACGGAGAAGCACCTATACTCTTAGCCAACAGACGAATGTAATTTTTTTATGAATTCTTATCGCCAATGTCCCAAATTGTCGCACGAAACCCTATTTTCGAATTATAATCAACTTCCACAAAAAAAATATCCTTAACCGATGTTCCATTAAAACAAGAAAACCAATACTCTCAAATTACTATCTTTGCAACATGCGTTTGAATTCAAAGTTTGGATACGTTCTTTTTCTTTTCTTGGGAAGCCTTTTCCCCGCAGTAGTGAGCGCCCAAACGCCTTCGGTTACCATATGTGTAGACGGAACTATTAATTACCGCGAATTCAACACAGGCGGCAATGAACAAAGTATCGGTTGGTTATGGACGTTTGAATCGGGAGATCCCGCTGTTTCTATCGAACGCGAACCCTCTGTTAAATACCGTAGCCCCGGTCTTTTCAAAGCCACTTGTATCAGTATTTTCCCCAGTGGAAGCCGCGATACCAACTCGGCTTATGTATTAGTCATTCCCAATACATTACAACCCATTCCTGCCGTTCGTGACACCGTTTTCTGTGGCACCAATATCATGCTCATTTTGAATGCAGGCAACAATCAACCGTATAATCGCTTTCGTTGGACGAGTACGGATGTAAACTTAGCCCCCGGCGATACCCTTTCTACTCTTACCGTTACCCGAGCGGGTACTTACAAAGTGAATGTGAGTAATATTTGTGCCAGCGTAGATGCCACAGCCATAGTAAAACAAGGAGCAAAACCCAGTGTTGATTTAGGCCCCGACCGCTTTGTATGTCGCAATATCACCGTAAACCTCGACGCCGGTTCCAATCCCGGTTACTCTTATTTATGGACTCCAGGAGGCGAACAAACATCGAGCATATTGGCCCAATTTGCAGGAACCTATAAAGTACGCGTTACCAGTCAAGACGGCTGTTTCGACGAAGACGAGGTGGTACTCACCGATAGCTGTCCACCCGTGTATTTCATACCCAATGCTTTCACGCCAAACGACGCCCCTCCTAACGATATTTTCAAGCCTTATTTAGAAGGATACCGTTCTATGAACATGCGCATTTACAATCGCTGGGGAGAAAAAATGTACGAAACCAATGATTTAAATGGTGGCTGGGATGGCAACGCGAATGGGGCTCCCGCCATAGAAGGCATGTATATATGTATGATCGAATTGATCGGCAATGATGGATTCCGACGTATGGATGCCCAAACGTTTTTCTTGTTTCGCTAAAGAAATCTTGAACTTTAGCCCTATTCGTGGCTAAATCAATCCGTTTTCGAACTACATTCTACCCATCTTTTCAACATTCTTGGCATTTCCCTTTGCCATGACTAAACTTGTATAGCCAATTACTATGAAAAAACACTTCAGTTTCCTGTTTTTCATGCTTCTTTTGGGAAGCCTATTCTCACAACCCCTCAGCATTATCGAGAGCAAGTCGGCTATCGAAAGCAAGAAATACAGCAAAGCCCTTAAAAAAATTGCTAAAGGCCTCGAAAAAGATAAGAAAATGGTCGAGCTTAACTACCTCAAAGCCTGGGCTGAGTTTGAAATGGCATTGTTAGAAGAAGAAAGCAAAGAGCAGCAAAGGGCCTTTAGAGGTGTGCTGCGCTCCTTAGAAAAAGCCGATCAAAAAGACGAAGCTCGTGAGTATCGCGATACCTACAAATGGTTGTACAAGCGCTTCACCGATGAATACAAAAAGGAAGGGGTAGAACAACACTACCGTATGCAATACACGAAGGCCCTTCCCTTTTTAGAAACGGCATGGGAACTGTCAAAAGACACACAGGCATTTGCACTTATGGGATTATGCCAATACGGAAATAAAAACTATGGCAAAGCCTTGCCAATGTTGCATTCCGCTGCCCAAATGATGTACGGAACTTGGGAAGATTCCATTGTAAATTCCAAGAAAAAACAGAACGACTCTAAGGTATTGGCAAATGCCTACAAGAATTACAATCTTGAAATATTTCAAGTTTTAGGCAAGCATTACGCAGAGAAGAAGGAGGAAGACAGCGCGCTTATTTATCTGGAAATGGGATTGGATATTTTCCCTTTAGATTACAAATTAACGCGCTCGATCGTTACGGTTATCAATACCAAACTCCGTTACTTACAGCGCGAAGTAGGCATGAATACCGCTGTAAAGAAATGGGTCGATCTGGGCTTGTTTTACCAGCCAACCAATACGTATTTCCTTACAAGTCAAAACAACTATTATTTAGCACGCTTGGGCTATGTATTAAAACGGGGCGATTCTGTAGAGGCCGTTAAATTTGATTCTGCATTTTGGTATGCGAAGCAGGAACTTTGGAATCGCGGGGCACGCAATAGCGAGGATATGTTCCTGATAAACGACTCATCAGCATTTCAATCTAACTGTTTGCAGTATTTCATGTCTATCGATAACCATCCTGCCATCGTGTTCTATTTTCATAAATGGTATCCCTTACAGTTCAAAACCCCTGCCTTTAATGAGCTTGGCTTGCAAACCGTTTTAGGAAATCCACCTTCATATGTGTCACAGCGCTTATTATTTGCGGTAGCCAATGATGCGATCAAACGATATCCTAAGAACAATGCGTTAAAAGACATTCGATATAATTTGTACAAAAAATGGTTGACTTCAGCGATAGGTCCCAACTCATGGAATTACTTGTTTGTGTGGAATACGCAGATGTTCACAGATTTCCCCAAGAAAAAATTCGAACTTACAGCGGATAAGCAAAGGTTATATGAGCGGGGTATCGACAGCTTTTTAGTGTATGAAGATTTACCAACAGCTTGGAAGTTTTTGCATTTATTGCAAGAAAATTTCCCAAAAAATGCGCAAATAGATAGTTTTAGAAAACGCTTGGCGAAAAAAGATTTCGAAGTAAGATATAAAAACTCTCGTATCTACAGTGAGAAACGTGGTAGCACAATGGTGCCTGCTACGGGATGGAATGGGCTTTCGAAGCGTTGTACTCCAGGAAGCATGCCAGACAGTACGCAACAAAAAATAGCCAATCGTATCAATTATTTCCGTCAGCACGCGGGCATCAAAGAAACCATTGGATTCAACGCGTTACGGAGTCGCAAATGCCAAGAAGCTTCTGTGATGTATGCGCCGGTGGGGGTTTTTACACGTGAACCTACGCCCGAAACGCATATCTGTTATACCCAAAACGCAGCAGAAGCCGCTGCTTACTGTCAGGTCATAAAAGACCCCAACCCCGCTATTGCGGCGACGGTATTGGTATCGGATTTAAAAAGCGAAGAATTATTCAACCGCCAGTATATTTTGGCTCAGAATGCAAATAGCATTGGGTTTGGAAGCAGCGAAAACAACAGTGTGTTTTGGATGTTGGAGCCACAAGATAAATTAAATACTGTAGATTCTATTTACTATTCAAAACATATGATTTCTTGGCCTCCTCAAGGCTACTGTCCGCGTATGTTCTTCTTCAAGAAATGGAGTATTTCAGGCAAATTAGATTTTGAGGGAGCCACAGTAACCATTGAGTCTAAGAGTATCGGGAAACTGCCATGTAAAACAAAAATTGATAAAGCACCTATGTTGCCTTATTCAACTTTAGTTTTTGAGCCTGAAATTTCTTCCAAATTCTACGAATCGTTGAAAGATGGAGAGGCTATCACGATAACTATCAGTAAGAAAGGTAAAAAAGTATATTCGTATCAAACAATTTTGTTCGATACGAAGTAATTTGATTAGGAATATTTCAATAATTATATGTACTTTTGCACACTCGTTTAAAAAACGATAATTATTGAGTCTGCACGTGTGGCGAAATTGGTAGACGCACTAGACTTAGGATCTAGCGCCGCGAGGCGTGGGGGTTCGACTCCCTCCACGTGCACCACAATCCAAAGAATGGAACATCAGGTTCCATTTTTTGTTTAACCTAAGTATATCGTAACATAATCGCATTGTGAATACTCGTTTAGAAAAACACAGTGAGTTGGAAGCTACAGTAGTAGTGGAACTCAGCAAGGCAGACTACCAAGATAAAGTAGATCAGCAAATCAAGAAAATTCAAAAAACGGCCAGAATTAATGGTTTCCGTCCCGGTAAAGCACCGTTGGGAATGATCAATAAGCTTTACGGAAAATCCGTACTTGCCGATGAGATTCAGCAAATGGCTTCAGATCGTTTGAATGACTATATAAAGGAAGAGAACCTTGATATCTTAGGTTATCCTATCGGTTCTGAGCGCATCGAAAGTCAGTTGGATATCGAAAATAGCGATTCATTCACCTTTGCTTTTGATATTGG
This sequence comes from Bacteroidia bacterium, assembly GCA_965659745.1. Lineage (GTDB taxonomy): Bacteria > Bacteroidota > Bacteroidia > NS11-12g > UBA955 > VMCP01. Next base: position 6,406 of record CBFHXF010000044.1, on the reverse strand, counting down.
TTTGAGTCCTCAGTTTGAACTTTCTATCAACGAAAAAGACACTTTAGAAATTTTCAAAATTGAAGTTACCGATAAGGAAGTAGACGAAGACATAGACCATGCCCGTAAGCAGCGTTCTCAAATGGAAGATACTGAAACATCTGATGACGAAAGCATCGTTTACGCAGAAGTTACAGAATTAGATGAGAATGGAAATCCTTTAGACGGCGGCGTTAATGCCAAACCTATCAGTTTTGTGCCTTCTATGATAGAAGATAAGAAATTGATGAAGTCTTTTGTAGGGGTTCAAAAAGGAGCTGAAATCAAATGCGATGTTCGCGTTATTTTCAATAGCAACGAAACCGTTATTACCAATTCTTTGGGAATTGCAAAAGAAGGCATCAACGATTTATCTAAAGATTTCAACGTGGCAGTTACGGAAATCAAAACCCGAATTATGCCTGAACTCACTGCTGAATATTTTGCAGAGACGTTCCCAGGTGACGATGCTCCCAAAACAGAAGAAGAATACCGTGCACGTGTAAAAGCTAATCTAGAGAAATACTACGAAAATGAGGCGTCTTTATGGTTGGATCACGAAATCGGACATTTATTATTGAAGAATCACACTTTCAACTTGCCCGATGAATTCTTGAAGCGTTGGTTAACCGCTACCAAGCAGGAAGATTATACCCCAGAAAACATTGAAGAGAAATACGGCAAAGAGAGAGAAGCGTTGGTACGTCGATTGATTATCGACAAAATTGCTTCGACTCATGATTTGAAAGCCGATCAAGAAGAAATCATCCAAGAGGCGAAATTGTATTATTTGGGTATGTACCGTCAATACGGTTTGAACTTAGATATCAATGATTCCTTCTTAACTGAAACGGTCATGAAGCGATTTGGCGAACAGGAATTCATTTCTCAAATGAACGACCGCGTTATTTATCGCAAGGCCTATGATGCAGCTAAGGAAAAAATTTCCCTCAAAGAAAAGAAAGTAAACGTGGAAGATTATTTCAAACACGTGAATACCCATAAGCACCAACACGGCGAATAATCAAAAACCTTTTATCTTTGTTATAAATAGATATGGACTACGGAAAAGAATTCAAAAAGTACGCAACCAAGCATTTAGGTTTGAATAGCTTGTATGTTGACAAATATGCTGAAATCACTGCAGAGGTGTCGGGCATCTATAACTTAACGCCTAATATCATCGAGGAGCGTCAGATGAATGCCGTAGCGATGGATATTTTCTCGCGTTTGATGATGGATCGCATTATCTTCTTGGGCGTTCCCATTTACGACAATGTGGCTAATATCATCATGGGACAGTTGTTATTTTTAGAATCTACTAACCCCAACCGCGATATCCAAATCTATGTTAACAGTCCCGGTGGATCGGTTTATGCTGGATTGGCCATTTACGATACCATGCAGTATATCAGTTCGGATGTGGCTACTATTTGTACCGGTATGGCAGCGAGTATGGGTGCGGTGTTGATGACTGCCGGAGAGAAAGGCAAACGTACCGCCCTTCCCCACAGCCGCATTATGATTCACCAACCCTTAGGCGGAGCTCAAGGTCAGGCCAGTGATATCGAAATCACCTACAAGGAAATCTCTAAATTGAAGAAAGAATTGTATGATATTTTGGCGCATCATTCGGGTCAACCTTATGATCGAATCGAAAAAGACAGCGATCGTGATTATTGGATGACTGCAGAGGAAGCCAAAGAATACGGTATGATTGATGAGGTTTTAGGTCAACGCAGAGATAAATAATTCATGAAAGGTAAAGGACAAACGTGTTCGTTTTGCGGTCGCAAAAAGGAAGAAGCCATCATTTTGATTTCTGGCTTAGAGGGGAATATTTGCGAACAGTGTGCCGAACAAGCTCATAACATTGTTTCTAAAGAATTGGGAATCGAGAAGCCGGGGACGAAAAAAGATTCCAAGGCGATCGAGACCGTTATGGAAACCGATGCAAAACCCTTACCTACCCCTGGATTTATCAAAGAACATTTAGATCAATATGTAATTGGCCAAGACGAGGCAAAGCGTTCATTAGCCATCGCCGTTTACAACCATTACAAACGGATTAATAATCAAGATGCTTCCGACGAAGTAGAAATTGAAAAGAGTAATATTTTATTGGTAGGTGAAACGGGAACGGGAAAAACATTATTGGCCAAATCACTGGCCAAGCTTTTAAACGTTCCTTTCACCATAGCCGATGCCACTGTATTAACCGAAGCCGGTTATGTAGGGGAAGACGTAGAAAGTATCCTTTCTCGTTTATTGCAAGTAGCCAATTACAAGCCAGAATTGGCACAGAAGGGCATTATCTACATCGATGAAATCGATAAGATTTCAAGAAAATCCGATAACCCTTCCATTACCCGCGATGTAAGCGGAGAAGGCGTACAGCAAGGTTTATTAAAAATTTTAGAAGGAACTATTGCCAATGTTGCACCAGAAGGCGGTCGCAAACATCCCGATCAGAAATACGTTAAACTCGACACCTCTAATATCTTATTTATTTGCGGAGGCGCTTTCGATGGTATTGATAAAATGATCGGACGTAGGTTGCGTAACCAATCTTTGGGCTTTAAATCGCGCGAGGTAAAAGAAATCAATCCCCAGCGTTTATTAAGTCAAGTAAACGCATCCGATTTAAAATCATTTGGACTTATTCCAGAAATAATCGGACGTATTCCTATTATTACCGCCTTAGAACCCTTGGGCAAAAACGAGTTACGCCGGATCTTGTTGGAACCTAAAAATGCATTAATAAAGCAGTATCAAAAATTATTTGCTTTAGAAGGCGTTACCCTACAACTAGACGATGACGCTATCGATTTTATTGTGGATTTGGCTTTATTGAATAAACTGGGGGCTCGCGGTTTAAGAGGTATTTGCGAAACCGTGTTCAAGCGATTTATGTTTGAAATTCCCTCTGAAGAAAAGAAGACTAAAAAATTACGGATTACCCGTAAAATCGCAGAAGAAGAGTGGTTAGCGGTGGAAAATCTCAAGTACGCGAGTTAGTTAACATTAAGTATCACACACAATTCTTATATTGCGGCGTGGAAAAGAACCATCCCGCTACCCTACGCGCTTGGACCATGTACGATTGGGCCAATAGCGTGTATTCCTTGAGTATTACTTCGGCTATGTTTCCGGTATTTTACGGACTTTACACGAAGGATACATTGGAATTTTTTGGATCAGAATATAAGAATACGGCCTTGTTTGCCTTTTTCCTATCGGCTGCGTTTTTAATCAATGCACTTTTTGTGCCCTTTCTATCCGGACTTGCCGATGCGAGGGGAAATAAAAAACGCTACATGCGCTTTTTTATGATTTTAGGTTCGGTGAGCTGTTCTAGTTTATTCTTTTTCGATGGACAGAATTACCTATTCGGACTTACGGCTTTCATGTTTGCGACTTTGGGATTTGCCGGTAGTTTGGTATTTTATAATGCGTATTTGCCCGAAATCGCTACCCCCGATCGATTCGATACCTTATCGGCACGCGGCTTTACCATGGGATATATCGGAAGCGTTATTTTACTTATTGTCAATATTTTGTTTCTTCAAAAATCACATTGGTTTGGCTTGCAACCCCCATCGGCGACGGAAACGCTTCCCTTTCGAATCGGATTTCTCACGGTAGGAATTTGGTGGTTTTTATGGTCTTTATGGCCCCTGTATAAACTCCCCGGCAATACCACGCCGAAACCAGGTGTTTCCGTATGGAAAGGGTACGAAGAATTACGCGGCGTATTTAAAAACCTCATGACCATGAAACCCGCCAAAGTCTTTTTGGCATCCTTCTTCGTATATACCATGGGTGTTCAAACCGTATTATACGTAGCTACTTTATTCGGTCAAAACGAGCTAAAACTCGAATCCTCCGACATGATTAAAACCATTTTATTGATTCAAGTTATTGGGGTAGGTGGTGCCTATTTCTTTGCGTGGTTGGCTAATAAAAAAGGCAATAAAGTTTCTATAATTTTAGCTTTATCGATTTGGACCATTGGGTGTTATTTGGCGTATTTTATAGAAGAAAAGCAGCCCAATCAATTCTTCGGATTGGCCTGTTTGGTGGGTACCGTTATGGGGGGAATTCAAAGTATTTCACGCGCTACCTATGCTAAATTGATCCCTGGTGATACCGATAATGCATCGTATTTTTCATTTTATGAAGTAACCGAGAAGGTAGCCATTGTATTGGGTACGTTTGCCTGGGGATTCGTAGATCAGATTACCGGAAGCATGCGCAACGGCATTGTGGTACTCATGGTTTTCTTTATCGTAGGAATGGTTATTATGCTTTTCTTAAAATCAGACAAACTAAAACCGTCTCGTCCTTAAATTTTGGCTTCTAGCAGTTGGCTTCTAGCAGTTGGCAGTTGGCTTCTAGCAGTTGGCATTTGGCTTCTAGCCTTTAGCTTCGAGATTTTCGCCCCTAAACTTCAGTCTCTAAACGCTCAACTCTAGACTCTAGACCCTAGACTCTAAACTCTATACCCTAGACTGAACAAAAAACGCCTTAATGCGATTCCAATGATCGGCCTTTTTCTCTTGAGAAGATAACATCACTGAAGGCATGCTCAATATTAATATCCGTTGGGCATCGGGTTTTATTTTTTGCGATTCTGGCGATTCTGCTGCCCATAGCACAATTTTAGTGGTGGGCGGAACCCGTTGAACATACGCAGCTACATCATCCCCCAATTCCGATAAATCTAAAATCACAAAACTCGGAACGACATTGTTTAGAATCTTACCCAAGGCCATCATGGCATTAGGTATCGTCTCTGTTTTGTAGGGGCTATTTCCGGTTTCTACCACAATATGTATCACTTCTACCAAGGGAATCGAAACTAAAGGCGTTGCTGAACCTTCTTCCTTTTGCGCTGATTTTGCAAGTGTTTCCGCTGCGCCTGCCGGGGGAATCGAAACTAAAGGCGTTGCTGAACCTTCTTCCTTTTGCGCTGATTTTGCCGGTATTTCAGCTGCGCTTGCCGGGGGAATCGAAACTAAAGGCGTTGCCGGAATTTCTTCGTTTGGCTCGGTTACTGGTTTCGGTTTGGTTGGGGTTTTAATGCCATTCCCCTCGTCGGGAATAGCGAAAATGCCCTTTTCAAACAAGGATGTTAATAATAACGGATTATCCACAATTAGGTCTTCTTTCCCCATAAACGTGCTTTTGTTTGTATTTTTGGAACAATGAAGTTCGAAATTAAGGTTGAAAACGTAAAAGAGAGCAGAATTTCTCAATTTGATCCAAAAAATATTGGCTTTGGTAAAATTTTCACCGATCACATGTTCGTGGCGGATTATAAAAACGGGGAATGGACCGATTTACGCATCGTTCCTTATGGACCCTTCAGCTTGAGTCCTGCAACTAGTTCAATTCATTATGGTCAAGCAATTTTCGAAGGCATGAAGGCCTTTGCAAGTACTCAAAACGACAAAGACATTACCATTTTTAGACCGGTAGAAAACGCAAAGCGCTTGAATCGTTCTGCAGTGCGCATGGCCATGCCCGAAATTCCAGAAGAATTATTTTTACAATCTCTTGAAACCTTATTGCAATTAGATCGTCAATGGGTTCCAAGAACCGAGGGTGGCGCATTATATGTGCGTCCTTATATGTTTGCAACCGACGATTTCATTGGCGTAAAACCAAGTGATAACTATCGTTTTGCCATTTTTTGTTGTCCGGTAGGCCCTTATTACAACAAAGCCCTTCGCGTTAAGGTGGAAGAAGAGTACAGTCGTGCCGCACCGGGTGGTGTTGGATTTACGAAATGTGCAGGAAATTATGGTGCTGCACTGTATCCTACCGCTTTGGCGCAAAAGGAAGGTTACGATCAGATATTATGGACCGACCCTATCGAACATAAGTTTGTTGAGGAAACAGGTACTACCAATTTCTTTGCGGTTTTCGAAAATGAAATTGTAACCCCTTCCCTAACCCATACCTTGCTTGCTGGTATTACTAGAGAATCAGTAATTATTGCATTGAAGCATTTGGGTTACACAGTTACAGAAAGACCTTTATCCGTTCAAGAATTGATAGACCGGAAGTCTGAAATCAAAGAACTTTTCATCACCGGAACCGCCGCTACCCTTATTAATTTAGACGGATTCGGGTTTAGAGGTACGTATCATACTATTTTTGATGAAAATAAAAATCAGGCCTCACAGACCGTTAAAAATTTCCTTGATGATTTAAAAGTTTGCCGAATTTCAGATCCCTTTAATTGGGTAGAAATTTTATAGGGCAAATCTTGTTGAAAACTACCTTTATTAATTTTTCGTTACGGGGAAATTAAAGGTAGTTTTGCATCCCGTAGCATTACTTTCCATGAATCGAACTAAATACATCTTTGTTACGGGCGGAG
>CBFHXF010000043.1:0-16067 GCA_965659745.1 Bacteroidia bacterium | reverse complement strand
TATACTCTACACTTTATACTCTACACTCTACACTCTAGACTCTACACTCTAGACTCTAGACTCTAGACTCTAGACTCTACACTCTACACTCTACACTCTACACTCTACACTCTAGACTCTAGATCATCTCCCTTGCAAACGTACAAAATAAACCTTAGTTTTGGGTATGACGGATTCGATTTTGTTATTAGGACTTTTCTTAGGTCTGGGTGCCTTGGTGATATTTGTGTATATCTCGCTGAAGAAGGCCATTTCTTCCGAAGCAATGGTGGCGGTAATTCGGGAGGGACTGGCGCAGGAGTTTAAAGAAAATAGAAGTGAATTGAATGCGTCTTTGATGCAGAATCGCAAAGAAAATGCCGATGCCATAGATCGTTTGACCAAACAATTGGAAGATAAGTTGGAGCGAATTAACGAGAATATGTTGCGAAGCACTAAAGAGAATCGAGAAGATATAAAAACCACATTAAAAGAGTTTCAGGATTCGTTTTCTAGCGAAATAAAAAAGTTTACAGAAGCTCAAGGACAGAAGTTCGATGCGATGGCCACCAAGCAAGATGAGTTGGTAAAGTCGACCGAGTTGAAGTTAGAAAAAATGCGGGAAACCGTCGATGAAAAATTGCATAAAACCCTTGAGGAACGCTTGGGTCAATCCTTTAAATTGGTAAGCGAACGCTTAGAAGCTGTGCAAAAAGGATTGGGAGAGATGCAAACATTGGCAAATGGAGTGGGTGATTTGAAAAAAGTCCTAAACAATGTCAAAACTAGGGGTGTTTTAGGCGAATATCAATTAGGAAATATCCTGGAACAGATTTTAGCTCCCGAACAATACGATGCCAATGTTAAAACCAAAAAGGGAAGCAATGATTTGGTAGAATTTGCCATTAAGCTTCCGGGTAAAGACGATGAGGGTGCTCAGGTGTATCTTCCAATCGATGCCAAATTCCCGCAAGACGATTACGTGCGATTGCAAGATGCCTTTGATTCCGGCGATGCTGCTGGCATTGAAACCGCTACCAAGTCTTTGATGAATGCGGTAAAGAAATTTGCGAAAGACATCCATGAAAAGTATGTAGATCCCCCGCATACCACCGATATCTCTATTTTGTTCTTACCCGTTGAGGGCTTGTATGCGGAAGTGGTGCGACATCCGCAAATGGTGAGCGATTTGCAACGCGATTATCAGGTGATTATTACGGGACCTTCTACTTTAGCAGCCATATTGAACAGTTTCGCAATGGGCTTCCGCACGCTGGCCATTCAAAAACGCAGTTCTGAAGTATGGAAAGTATTGGGCGCGGTGAAAACAGAGTTCAGCAAGTTTGGCGGAGTTTTGGAAAAAGCCCAAAAGAAAATCAACGAAGCCAATAAAGAATTAGATGCTTTAGTAGGCACCCGCACGAAAATGATGCTTTCCAAATTGAAAAAAGTAGAGGAACTGCCTGGTCCAGAAGCCGATAGCCTACTCGAAGAGGGGGGCGATTTGGCCGGCTTTATCGAAGTGGATGACGATATGTAAATATTTGTGACGTTTTTTTGACAAAAAACAAGGCGATTGAGTAACTTTGTAGAGCTTCCTAAGGTATAGTGTAATATTCCCTGTGGAATAACGCCCCTATGAGTCTTTACGCGCGCCTCTTTATTTTCCGATTCTTAATGGCCACCATTGTTGTGGGCGTTACGTTTTATTTTTTTCAATGGGGTTGGGACTTCTATCAAACACCCCTAGAAGAGCGATTTTACCATCCCGCTTATAAAAAATTGGGGGCATCGGGTTCTTGGGGACATGGATTGGGAATCGTAGGAACTTTAATTATCGCCTTCGGTGTTTGGGGATACATTTATGCAAAAAAGACCTTGCGATTTGAAAAATACGTGCGTCTAAAGTACCTCCTTGAATTCCATATTTTCCTGTGCACACTCGGACCAATACTGATCTTGTTTCATACCACATTTAAGTTTGGAGGTATTGTATCTATTGGGTTTTGGAGTATGGTGCTCGTGGTACTAAGTGGTATTGTAGGTCGGTATATATATGTACAAATACCCCGCACCTTAAGCGGCAGGGCTTTGAGTTTTGAGGAAATCGAAGCACAGCTCTCGGTTTCAATTAATGAAATCCGCGAAATACTAAGCGCCAATGGGGCTAGCTCTCCATTATTGGGTTCTGACTTCAAAGATTTAAATCAAGGCGACGCTACTTTTTGGAACTCTTTAGGTTCGCAAATTCAAGCCGCCGATATTGGTAAAAAACGCAAAAATCAAGCCATGAAAGTTTTGCGAAAAATGAAAATCATGAGGGCGAGGATGCGTCGTTTGGAGCAAATGCAAAAATGGTTTTCGTATTGGCATATTTTCCACAAACCCTTCGCTATCATTATGTTGGTGATTGTTATTGTGCATGTCGCGGTTACCTTAGCCATGGGTTATACTTGGGGATTTTAATATGGATATATACGAAATTGCCATATACGGAATCACCTTTGCCTTTATCGGGTGGGTGATTTATAATTACCTCGATAAAGCCAAAAAATTATCATTGGCCACCCAAGCCAAAGTCGATGTAGCCAAAGCGTCAGGCCGTTTCGAACCCCTCTCGCTTTATCCCTATATCGATCCTAAAATCTGTATTGGAAGTGGGGCCTGCGTGAGTGCATGTCCGGAAAAAGACGTGCTCGGCATCATGAATGGTACGGGAACACTCATTAATACCACCAGTTGCATCGGACACGGCGCCTGCTTTCAAGCCTGTCCTGTAGACGCCATCTCCTTGCGAATAGGTACAGAAAAAAGGGGCGTAGAATTGCCCCACGTGAAACCCAATTACGAAACCAATGTAGACGGCATTTTCATTGCCGGAGAACTCGGTGGGATGGGTTTAATAAAAAATTCCATTGAACAAGGAATTCAAGCGGTGCTTGCAGCCAAAAAGCGAATGGAAATCAATAAAAACCAAGTAGAAGGAAGTTTTGATTTGGTAATTATTGGAGCCGGACCTGCAGGAATTGGCGCATCACTTAAAGCCAAAGAATTGGGATTGAACTATGTAGTTTTAGAGCAAGAGAGCCTCGGGGGGACGGTTTTTACCTATCCGAGAGCAAAAATCGTGATGACCCACCCGGTAGAACTACCCTTACACGGTTCTGTGAAACTCGTAAATACCAACAAACAAGAGCTTTTGGCTCTGTGGGAATCGCTTCGCACCCAATACCAACTGAATATTCAAGAGAATACCAAGGTCAATACCATCAGCAATCGCGGTGCCGATTTCGTTTTGGAAATTAACGGGGGAAGTCCCATTGCGGCGCGCACCGTAATATTGGCAATAGGGCGCCGTGGAACGCCGCGAAAATTAAATGTCCCGGGTGAACTTTCCACCAAGGTGGCATACCGATTGTTAGACGCCGAAGACATAAAAGGCGAGCGCATTCTGGTAGTAGGTGGGGGTGATTCGGCAGTAGAATCGGCCTTGTTATTAATGGATGAAAACGAAGTGTTCCTCTCATACCGTAAAAATGCGTTTGCCCGAATAAAGTCTCAAAATGAGGAACATATTCAACGTTCGATATCTGAAAAGCGTTTATCCGTATTGTTTGAATCGGAGGTGCTTGAAATATCCGATGAGGCCGTGCGTTTGATTCAAAACGGATCCGAAATGGAACTGCCCAAAATCGACAGGATTTACATTTTTGCAGGGGGCGAGCTGCCTACAGATTTTCTCAAGAATGCGGGAATCGAAATGGAGTTGGCCGTTAATAAAGTAGTTAAAGAACATTGAAAAAGGCAGTCGCTATATTAATCTGTTGGATCTGGATCGTTTCGGGTTTCGCTCAGTTTTCACCGGGCGACCTCTCTGAAGCGCATAAGGATTTAGAAGGCATAAAAAACTGCACCCAATGTCACAGTATTGGCGCTAAAATTGATGAGAATAAATGCTTGAATTGCCACGATAAATTAAAAGCACGGATCGCCTTGAAAAAAGGGTTCCACGTAAGTAAACAAGTGAAGGGGAAGTCGTGTATTTCATGCCATTCGGAACATCACGGTCGGAAATTTGATGCCATCCATTTAGACGAGAAGAAATTCAATCACAACCTTACCGGCTATAAATTGGAAGGCGGACACCAAAAAGTCGATTGTCGCGATTGTCACAAACCCGAGTACGTTCAAGACGCCAAATTGAAAAAGAATAAGAAGACGTTTTTAGGACTTCAGCAGAAGTGCTTGAGTTGCCATGAAGATTATCATCAAGGTACATTGAAAGAAACGTGTTTGGATTGTCATAGCATGAAAACCTTCGAAACGGCGCCTAAATTTGATCATAACAAGTCAAAATTCCCCCTAAAAGGAGCGCATCAGAAAGTATCTTGTGTAGATTGCCACAAAGTAACGGAGCGTTCCGGTAAGAAATTTCAAGAGTTCGTGGGCATGCCCTTTTCTAAGTGTACCGACTGTCACAAGGATCCGCATGAGAATAAATTTGGTCAAAATTGTACAGAATGTCACAATGAATTTTCGTGGTTGAAATTGAAACCTTCCATGGTTTTCGATCATAATAAAACCGGATATCCACTAGAAGGGCTGCACAAAAAAGTAGATTGTAAAGAGTGTCATAAAGAAGGGTATGCTAAAAACTTAAAATATGCCTTGTGTACGGATTGTCATGAGGATTATCATGAAAAGGAATTTTTAGATGCCGATAAAAAGGTTACCGATTGTAAAAAATGCCACGATGTGCAGCATGAATTTACCTGGAGTTCTTATGGCTTAGAGGAGCATCAAAAGTCGGACTATCCCTTGACGGGGGCCCACGAGGCGGTGAGTTGTATTGAATGCCACCGGCCGGATGTATCTAAGAAATGGTCGTTTAAATTGGAGGAGCAAACGTGCATTTCTTGTCACGATAACATCCACGATACCTATTTAGACAGTGCGTTTATTCCGGATAATAAATGTGAGTCGTGTCATAATACCCAAACGTGGACCGAGATTGAATTCGATCACAATAGAACCGAATTTAAATTGGAGTTTGAGCACGAAAAAACATCGTGTAGGGAATGTCATTTTACCGATGTTAAAGATGCAAAAGGGAACTTTATACAGGAATTCAAGAATAAAGATATGAATTGTGTAAATTGCCATGAGGATATTCACAAAGGGCAATTTGTAGATAAGGGGAGCAACGATTGTGCCCGATGTCATACTTCAGAAAAAAATTGGCCAGTACCCCATTTTGATCACCAAAAATCCGAATTTCCATTGGAAGGAAAACATTTAGAAACCCAGTGTATAGAGTGTCATAAGCCTATTAATAATTACTTGCCACAGCGTGTAATTTTGTATAAAATAAAACCATTTGAATGCAGAGATTGTCACAGTTCATAGTATTTTTTGTGTTTTGCATTCTAAAGTCACAACCGATTTTAGCGCAAACCAATCCTCACGGAAGTGATTTTGTAATTGATTGCAAGCAATGTCATAATTCAGGAAGTTGGAATGTTTCCCTTACCGAAATGTCATTCGATCACAGCCGTGAAACGGGCTTCCCCTTAGAAGGGCAACATGGCAAAATTGATTGTAAAAAATGCCATGATAAATTAGATTTTAAAGGTTTAGGGGTGGCGTGCGTGAGTTGCCATTTAGACGTTCATGAAATGAGTGTGGGCGATGATTGCAAGCGTTGTCACAATGAGAACAATTGGTTGGTGAACGACCTTTCTGAGGTGCATGCCGAAAATGGATTTGTATTGGAAGGCGCCCATTCGGTGGTTTCTTGTGTAGACTGTCACAAGTCGGGTAATTCCTTGGTTTGGGAGCGGATGACGGGTAATTGTGCCGATTGTCATATGAAAGATTATGAAACTACCGCGGCTCCGAGTCATCGAGAATTGGGTTATAGCACGGATTGCATTGAATGCCATTCCCCGATGTCACAGGTCTGGAATTCGGAGTTTTTCCATTACTTTTTCCCTTTAACAGGGGGGCATTCTGGGGTCAGTTGCATTGATTGTCATAAAAATCAGCCCTATCAGCAAGCCAGTTCGGAGTGTATTAGCTGCCATCAAAAAGACTACGATGCCGCCGCAAATCCCAACCACAAACAATTGGGATTTCCTACCGATTGTGCGCTGTGCCATAGCACGCAACCGGGTTGGAAGCCCGCGCGTTACGACGATCACGACCAAGATTTCTTTCCTATATATTCAGGAAATCATAAAGGGGCTTGGTCTTCGTGCACCGAATGTCATACCAACCCGAATAATTTCTCCCTCTTCAGTTGCATCGATTGCCATGAACATAACGACCCACGAGATTTGGCCGATGAACACGACGATGTAAAGGGGTATGTTTATCAAAGTCAAGCCTGCTTCGAATGTCATCCCAAAGGATCGGAATAGCCATATTGTTTTTTTGGGGATGCTTTCAATCCTTGGCTGCGCAGCAAGTGCAAACGGGAGTGGTGAGTTATATGACCGATGATCATGTGTACGTTCGATTTTCGAGCACTGAAAATTTGAAGGTTTCTGATACTTTATTTCTTAATGGATTGCCTGCCTTGCAGGTCCTTAAAAAGTCGTCTATTTCGAGTATTAATAAACGGATATCGGCAGTTGAAATAAAGACCGGTGATACCTTGTTTTTTGTTTATTTTAAACAAAAAATCGAGAAAAAAGACACTTCAAAACGCGACGGATCGCAACAGCAAATTCAGTTTGCCGATACAAGCAAAAGGGGATTGTTATTAACGATTCCAAAAGAAAAACCGTGGGAATGGGATGGTATTTTGGGCTTGTCGAGCCGGTATAATCAAGCCATATTATCGGAAGCCAATAGGGGTTTAACCCGTCAATTCATGCGCTTTTCTGTTCGGGGGAAATCCAACAAGCCGGAGCTCCCATTATCGGTAACGCTAACGGGAAATTATCAGCATTTTGGCTCTGCATTTTCAGAAAGCGCTTATCCCAAATGGGGCAGGTTGAACATTTTTCAGGCCCATTTAGATTATAAAGTGAGTTCGAATTGGAAGCTCCGTGTGGGTAGGGGATTTCAAGCTGGATTGAGCAGTGTGGGCGCTTTAGATGCCTTAAATTGGAGTTATAACCGCGGCGGATTGCAGGTGGAATCGGTTGTAGGATTGAGTCCGAATCTCACCAATTATGGCGTTAGTGCCGACAGGCCTTTGTATGGTTTGAACGCGCAGTTTTCTCAAAATACAAAGGATTTGAAGTGGCATATGGGTGCCGGTTGGTTTGATCAATATTACAAAGGGTTATTAGACCGCAGGTTGTGGGTAGGACAAGGGTCTGTTTATACGGCAAAGGGCAATTTGTTTTTTATGTTGGAAGGAGATGCTACCAATGGGTTGGCGGCACACCGCATGCAGAGTGTTTACGTTTCAGGTCGGTTTCGCTTGAATGATAAATGGTCTGTTTTTAGCTCTTACGATACCCGATTGCCATGGATATTCTGGAATAGTTACGATCGCATTGCGATTGACGCCCTCATAGACAGGGAGTCGCAACAAGGTTGGCGTACTCGATTGCAATACAAAGCCGGAAAATATACGAATTGGGGCTTTCATGCTACGCTTCGACAGCGACAGAATGCCACACAGATGCTCATGGGGGGCTTTAGCGTAGATCAAAGAAAACTATTTTGGAAGGGCAGTAGTTTGAGCTATCGGTTGAGTGCTGCCGATTATGGAGTTTGGCAAAATGCGCAACAAACGCTCAGACTTAGACAAGGATTCAATAAGTGGGATATAACGGCTTTTTATCGCAGTGTGCTATTTGCCCGGCGATATTCATTTGAAAGTTTGTTTAATCAATCTTATATAGGTGTTCAAACATCGGTTCCTTTGAAAAATCGTTACGAGTTAGATGCCTTTGTGGAATACGATTTTCAACAGCAGCAGCAACAATTATTAATATATCTTACCTTAAATAAACGTTTTTAAAATGAAATTATATCATACTTTAATCCTCGGTATTATCCTTTTATCGTGCAATCAAACAGTGGAATTAACGCCAGATACCTCCAATAATTCGGCACAAACCGGCATTTTTGAAAAGGGTGAGACCCATTCGCATGCGTCCGACGGTATCGTAAGAAACGTGCATCAAGTGCTCGTGAAACAACATATCAAAGGAAAACGGTATTCCTATTGTGAAGTAGAAGAAGGCAATAAAACGTACTGGCTGGCCACTATGGGCGGCGATTTTCAAGAAGGGGGCACTTATATGTACAACGAAGGCATTGAAAAAACAGATTATAAAAGTACGGAGCTAGACCGAATTTTTGATCGAATTTTACTGGTTTCGGCCTTGTATTCAGATGCTGAGTTGCTCGAGTCCAAAACGTCGGCCCCTGCAACAGCCCCTGCCTCTAACGTGAAAATAAGCATTCCCAAGACTTCTGTGGCTATCAAGGAATTGGTTAATAATACGACTAAATACGCTAACAAAACGATTGAGGTAACTGGAAAAATTACCAAAGTGAATCCTGCTATTATGGATCGAAACTGGATCCATTTAGTGGATGGCAGCATGGATTCTTATGATTTTGTATGCACGAGTAATGAGGTTTTTCCGGTAGGACACGTGGTAACGTTAAAAGGGAAATTATCTGTAAATAAGGATTTCGGGGCGGGTTACAGTTACGATTTGATTTTAGAAAATGCCCAATTAGTAAAATGAAAATAATCAAACGGATAGCAGTGGCTCTCGCCAATGAAAGGGCTGGAGTGGTTTATTTGGTATTAAGTGCAGTAGCCATGGCGGTGGCTACATTCGTTGAAAACGATTTTGGCACGGAAGCCGCTCAAAAGTGGATATATAAAGCGCTTTGGTTTGAGATTTTGTTGGTTTTACTGGGAATTGCAGTAGGTTTCAGTGCTTGGAAATATAAGCTTTGGCAGCGCAAGCGCTACTCTGTTTTGCTGTTTCATTTGGCAATTTTGGTTATTTTGTTGGGGGCTGGAATCACCCGTATATGGGGCTTTGAAGGCATGATGGGCATTCGCGAAGGTTCAGAATCGAATAAATTTATTAGTGCCGAACCCTATATCTCCATGCAAATTCAAGATCCTAACGGACAGTCCTATGGTACGCAACATGCCGTGTTGTTTTCTTCTCTCGGGGGAAATTCTTTTAGTAAAACGTATCGCGTAAACGGGTTGGAAACGAGATTGAGTCTCTTGAGGTTTGTGCCCAATGCCACAGAAGAAATTGTGGAATCTGATACGGGTAAGCCCACGTTGAAATTGGTATTTTCTTCTGAAGGGGGGCGCCTTGATGCGTTTATTTCCCAAGGGGAAAGAAAAGAAATAGCGGGTGTGCCTGTTAATTTCACACAAACCTTTGTTCCCAATCATATTAATTTCTTTTATCAAGATTCCCAATATTTTGTAAGAACCGATGCTCCTATGCAAGCCACTCGTATGGCAACGCAAGAAACCTTTGCGTTTTCTGCCGATACGGGAATGGTGCCACTTTTGTTTCGTTCGCTCTATCAGTTGGGGGGGATTCAGTTTGTAGTGCCCAGTGTGAGCAAGGGCGGGACAAAAAAGTATGTTTCTGATGGCTTGAAAATGAACTCCAATTCTGAACATGCCTTACAATTTGAAATATCGCAAGGCAATTCGAGCCAAATCTTTTGGGTAAAAGGAGCGAAAGGCCAAGTAGGAGAAACCGTGCCGGTGTCATTTGGGTCTTGGAAGTTCTTGATTTCTTATGGTTCTATTGAAAGAGATTTGCCATTTTCTATTGCCTTGCAAGACTTTGAAATGGAGCGTTATCCGGGCACCAACAGTCCGGCCTCCTTCTCAAGTAAGGTGCAGTTAAATGATCCGAACAATGGGGTAAGCATGGATTACCATATTTATATGAATCACATTTTAGACTACGCCGGATATCGTTTCTTTCAATCGTCGTATGACCGTGATGAGAAAGGTACGTATTTGAGTGTGAACCATGATTTTTGGGGAACTTGGATCAGTTATTTAGGATATTTTTTACTCACTGTGGGCATGATATGGACCTTAATTGACAAAAATACCCGGTTTTATACGTTGCGAAAATCGTCAAAATTAACCTTGTGGATTTTGGCATTTTTCGCAAATACCACCCTTAGGGCAGATGTGGATTTGGCGCCTCAATTGAAGGTAGTGGCTGCCACACATGCGCAACAAGCCAGTACGGTGCTGGTTCAAGACGTGCAAGGCCGAATGAAACCCATGCATACGTTTAGCCGGGAAATCATGCGCAAAGTGTATGGTAAAGAATCATATGAAGGTAGTAATGCCGATCAAGTGGTTTTAGGTATGTGGGGAGCACGCGAAGCCTGGTATGGGGTGCCAATTATCAAATTGGGAAATGATGCCACTTTACGTAAATTGATATTAAATGAAGAAGCGACGCATGCATCGTTTAAGGACTTCTTCGATGAGAAGGGAGATTATAAACTAAGCGAAGCCGTAGATGCGTCTTCCCGAAAAAAAGATTCTGAAAAGAACACATTTGATAAAGCTTTAATTGCACTGGATGAACGGGTTAGTATCGTGAACTTAGTAATGACGGGCGCTTTGTTTAAGTGGGTTCCCATAGAAGGCGATGCAAATAATACTTGGGCGGCCGACCACCAACATGAGTCTAAAAGTGCCGCGGCGGAAGCCTTTTTTCAGGCGTATTCAAGTGCGTTGCACGATGGTATAACGCATAACGACTACCAAAAAGCCACGGCCTTATTAAATGATTTGTTGGCCTATCAGGTGAAATTGGGAGCTGCCTATATTCCCTCGAATGCACAACGAAAATGGGAAATTGTGTTGAATAATTCGCAAATTTTTAAGCGATTGGCCTTGTTGAATACGTTAATGGGACTTGTCTTTTTGGGTTTGTTATTTTGGTTTGTCTTTAAAGACAATTTGGGTCCTGCTTGGTTGAAAAAAGTACTTTTGGGCATTGCATTTACTTCTTTTGTGCTGCATACGGCCGGCTTAGGAATACGTTGGTATGTATCGGAACGGGCACCTTGGAGCAACGGTTATGAATCTATGATTTACATTGCTTGGACGGCGGTTTTGTCGGGACTTATTTTTAATCGTAAATCGGTTGGGGCCTTATCAGCTACTTTTATTTTGTCGGGCATAACCCTATTTATCGCACATTTGAGTTTCTTGAATCCAGAAATTACGCCTTTAGTTCCTGTCTTGAAATCGTATTGGCTTACAATACATGTATCGTTGGAGGCGGGTTCGTATGGCTTTCTTTTACTTGGGGGAATTATTGGATACCTGAATTTACTATTATATGTTTTGGTATCGAAGAACAATGCCAGCCGTATCCGAAAAAGCATCAACCAATTAACGGCATTAAGTGAATTGACCATTACCGGTGGATTGGTCATGTTAAGTATTGGAACGTATTTGGGTGGCGTGTGGGCGAATGAATCTTGGGGCCGTTATTGGGGTTGGGATGCCAAAGAAACATGGGCATTGATATCCATTTTAGTGTATGCATTTATATTGCACATGCGGTTGATTCCAAAAATGAAAGGAAATTTCGCTTTTAACATTGCGAGTATTGTGGGTTTTGCATCCGTTTTAATGACCTATTACGGCGTGAATTATTATTTATCGGGTTTGCATTCCTATGCGGCGGGCGATCCTGTACCGATTCCTCAGTGGGTGTATTGGGCAGTGGCAGGTGTGATTATTACCGCTGTTTTTGCAAGCCGAGGTTCCAAAAGGCTACAATAAAAAAAAGGCTGCCTCTTGAACGAAGCAGCCTTTTTCTAGGTATACCATAACGAATTTGGTATGGGTGTTGTTCTACTCTTTCGTATCTAGATTAGGTTTTGCAACCTAAATAGAAATTTGTTTACTTATCTATAGATCCTAAAACCCGCTGCATGAATCCGTTTAGGGCATCCTTTTTGCTCATTCCTTCTTCCATGCTTTTTTGCACTTCTAGTGCACCATAGAGATTGGAAATAAGCTCCCCGATTACATCTAATTCCTCGTCCTTCAAACTTTCGAGTTCCGACATATGTTCTAAAACTGCAATGGTTTCTTCTATAAAATCGGCATCCTTTTGTTCGATGAATTCGGTGATGTGTTTGATTACGGGAATTTTCATGATTGTGCGGCTTTATCAACCAACTCGGCTAAAACTTCAACTTTGTTGGTTTGGGTTTGATCTACCAAGTTGCCGTTCTGAAATGCTGCAAATGTGGGCAAATTAGAAACGTTGGCAAGCTTGCGTGATTCTGGATTCTTTTCTGCGTCGATAATTACAAACGTCATGCCTTCATGCTCTCCAGACATGCGTTTGAATTTCGGCTTCATGATACGGCAGTTGCCGCACCAACCTGCAGAGAACTGTACAATAACTTTATCGTTTTGTGCAATTACCTCTTGTAGGGTGTCGGTTTCGAGCTCTAATAACATAACGTTATATGAATTAGTGTGACTTTAAATATTCAGCCACTCCATCGCGGTTGGCATTCATGGCGTCTTTACCTTCTTCCCAGTTGGCAGGACATACTTCACCTTTTTCTTGAACGTGGGTGAATGCATCGATCAAACGGATGTATTCTTTCACGTTACGACCTAAAGGCATGTGGTTTACGCTTTCGTGGAAAACGGTACCGTCCTCGTCAATTAAATAAGTAGCACGGTAGGTTACGTTATCCCCTTCGTATAAAATAGTGTCTAATTCTTCGTTGTAATCAGAAGACTGAATATCTAAGATGTCTAAGATACTGGCTAAGTTACGATTAGAATCGGCCAAAATCGGGTAGGTAACACCTTCAATACCACCGTTGTCTTTTGCGGTGTTCAACCATGCAAAATGAACTTCTGGGGTATCGCAAGAGGCACCGATAACTATGGTGTTGCGTTTTTCGAACTCACCTAACGCTTCTTGGAATGCGTGTAATTCTGTGGGACATACAAAGGTGAAATCTTTGGGATACCAAAATAACAATACTTTTTTCTTGTTTTTGGTAGCTTCTTCAAATAAGTTGATTTGGTAGGTATCGCCCATTTCTGACATGGCGTTTACCGAGATGTTTGGGAATTTTTTTCCTACAAATGACATGACGTTTTTTCTTTTGTTTTAATTGTACTGCAAAGGTACAATTTCAGTCACGGAATTGTTTGGTTTCTCGTTTAATCTTTGGACAAATTGGTCGAACAAAAGCGATGGGTTCTATTTTTTTATGTGGGTTATTTTCTCATGTGATCAGGGGGTGCTCAATCTCATTCGGGTGTTGAAATCTGCATCGTGAGCAATTCTTATTCGGCGAAACAAATGTTTTATCATGTAATATGCCGTATTTGTCATTTTTGTCACACAAATCCTTCGCGCTTCACGTATTTTTGCATATTAAAATTAAAGTATCGTGTTAAAAGGAAACAAAACCCTGGTGCGCTCCATCATTATCGGTGTGGTTGCCATCTTTGTGAGTGTATTTATATCCAAGCGTCTATCAGCTCCAAAGTCAGCCGCGCCTACAAAAATGTCGTTTCGTGAGGCTACGGTTCCGGTGAAGCCGGCTCAATGGGAAGTGCATCAAGCTGCTATTGCAACCAGCGGCAGGGTAAAAGCACTGAATCGATTTGAGATTTTTGCAGAGGTTAGTGGTAATTTGTTGAATAATTCGTTCCGTGCCGGAACGTCTTTTCGTAAAGGACAGGTGATCGTGCAAATCGATGACCGCGAATTCGCCGCTCAGTTGAAGGCCCAAAAGAGCGCGTTTATGGGTTTGTTGAGTCAGGTTTTGCCTGATATTTCAATTGACTTTAATACACAGCATAAGTCTTGGTCGGATTTCGCAGCGAAAACAGATGTAGATAAGGACTTGCCTGCTTTACCCGCTATTTCGGATACAAAATTGAAGGCTTTTTTATCGGGTCGCAATGTGTTGAATCAATATTATGCGATAAAGAGTCAGGAAGTGCGCTTGTCGAAGCATCAGATTATAGCTCCCTACGACGGGGTGTTGTCGGAGGCATCGATTCAGCCGGGTTCATTAGTAAGGGTTGGACAGCGTTTGGGTTTGTTCCTTCAGCCGAATGCCTATGAATTAGAGGCGGCGGTTCCCCAATCAGATTTAGATAAAATGCGCGTTGGGGCCAATATGCAACTATTGACAGAATCGGGTACGCCTGTTTTCGGTCAGGTGGCACGGGTTAATTCGAGTATTGATCCGCAAACACAATTGGTAAAGGTGTATTTGACATTAAAAGGAAATTCCATCCGTGAAGGTCAATATTTAGAACTCACTGCCAACGGCAGCACGTTCGCCAAAAGCATGAAGATTCCCCGAACTTGGTTAAGCGATCGCAAAACCATTTTTGGTGTAAAATCACAAGATTCGACCTTGTTTGAGATTCCAGTTAAGGTAGAAGCACTTGATAACGATCAAGTTATTGTATCGGGATATGAAGAAGGGATTTGGATTTTGCAGCGTTCGGTTGCCGGCGCATTTGAAGGCATGAAGGTTGTTCCGCAGCTTCCCAAGAAATAAAAAGAAGCTTTATGAAACGACTCATTTCTTATTTTATAAAATATCCGGTTTCGGTTAATACGTTACTTACGATAATTTCGGTTTTTGGATTTATTGCCTATACGAAACTGACGGCGAGCTTTTTTCCGTTGGTGGAAAGTCGGATAATCAATATTCAATTGGTATATCCGGGTGCGGCCCCAGAAGAGCTAGAAGAAGGCGTGGTTCAATTGGTCGAGGAAAAATTACAGGGCGTTAGTGGCATTGAAAGGGTGACTTCCAAGAGTAAGGAAAACGCGGCCAATGTGAATGTGGAAGTGGAGAAAGGCTATAATACCAGTACGGCTCTGGAAGACGTTCAGAATGCCGTAAATAGTATCAATAACTTTCCTACGAGCCTCGAAAAACCCATTGTTTTCTTGGTAGAAAATAGTTTTTTCACCATTAATTATGCCATTTCGGGTAGCAATATTGATTTAAAGGCCTTGAAATCCTATGCCCGACGTATTGAGAAAGATTTGTTGCGGCACGATGGGATTTCTAAGGTGAGTTTGGCGGGTTTCCCCCAAGAAGAAATAGAAATTACCTTCGATGATGTGGCTTTGCGCCGGTATAATTTGACTTTAGAACAAGCGGGTTTATTGGTGCGCAGTTCGAATATTGATATAACCGGTGGTAGTGTAAAAACCACCGAAGAGGAGTTGTTGATTCGGAGTCGCAATAAAGGTTATCACGCCAGAGATCTTGAAAATTTGGTAATTCTTAAAGAAGAGGGTGGGGCTGTAGTGCGCCTTAAAGATGTGGCGGAAATTCGCGACCGTTGGGCCGACGACCCGAATCGTATTTATGTAAATGGAAAGCCCGGTGTGGAGGTTTCGGTTCAAAGTACCGATAGAGAGGATTTATTGAAAAACGCCGACTACGTGAGGAATTATTTTGCGGAATTTGCAAAACAAAATCCACAAATCACTACCACGCTCATAAAAGACCAGTCTGAAACCCTAAACGAACGCAAAGAATTGCTGTTTGAAAACGGGTTCATCGGAATGATATTGGTATTGATATTGTTGTCGATGTTCTTGAATGCCCGTATCGCGTTCTGGGTGGCCATGGGTTTGCCGGTATCGTTTTTAGGGATGTTTGTGATTGCCTTGTATTTGGGGGTGACAATCAATGTAATTTCGCTGTTTGGGATGATCGTGGTGGTGGGTATTTTGGTGGACGATGGTATTGTAATTTCAGAAAATATTTATTGGCATTACGAACAAGGAAAAAGCGCGATTAGAGCCGCCATTGACGGCACTATGGAGGTGATACCGGCGGTGTTTTCGGCCGTTACCACTACGATGGTAGCGTTCTCCTTCTTCTTTATGGTAGATGGCCGTGCGGGCGACTTTTTCAGTGAGCTATCCACGGTGGTTATTGCCACGCTTTTTGTGTCGTTAATCGAAGCCCTTATTATATTGCCCGCGCATTTGGCGCATTCCAAAGCGCTTTCTAATCGGGAGTATAAAAAGAATGCCTTGGAGCGTTTCACTGACAAAATGATGTATGTG
>CBFHXF010000042.1:9133-17910 GCA_965659745.1 Bacteroidia bacterium | reverse complement strand
TAACTTAACACAGAGAACTTATCAATTCCCTAATTGGATTTTTGTACCGAATTATTTTCAAGAAAAAATCATGAAAGACCCTAGAGTAAGATATTGTGGTGAAGCCTTTTATGAGCACATATTAACTGAGTAAATAAAAATGACATGGAATACCAATTAATACCCACCCTTAATCCCGGTGCGGCTTCAAATCCTTCAACCGCAATTGCAACTTTACCTGCCCATTGAAATCGTTTTCTTCTATGCAATAACACGCATCGAAAATTTCACCATTCGAAACTACCGGCAAATGCTCCGATAACCCAAAACCAATTCCATCGAAATAATGACGGCTGTTTTGCGAAATCTGCAATTTTAAATGGCGGTCTTTCAATACCCTCGGACTGTTATTCGAACGTAACTCCTTGGAATGGAAAATAGGCAAGGGGTTGCCTGGACCAAAGGGCGACATCTGATTGATTAAGTCGAGAAACTTGGGCGTGAGCATTTCGAGGGAAATGTCTAAATCGTATTCTACTTCGGGCAACAACGAGGCCTCTTGAATGTCGCGAACCACAACCGACTCGAATTGTTCACTGAAAGCGTCGAAATTCTCCGCCTTGATGCTCAATCCCGCCGCATATTTATGTCCACCGAACTGCTCCACCCACTGCGAACATTCCGTTATCGCCTCGTGAATGTCAAAATTCTTAACGCTCCGCGCCGATCCGGTAAGCATCCCATCGTTCTGTGAAAAAACAATCGTGGGCTTGTAAAACTGTTCCACCATGCGACTGGCTACAATTCCGATTACTCCTTTATGCCACGCTTCACCGCGAATGACAATGCTTTTACGCTCCGACATGCCAACGGTGCCTTCCACCATGTCAACGGCATTTTTGGTAATGTCGTTGTCGAGTTCCTTACGTTCCGTATTGCGTTCGTTCAAAACCCGGGTAAGCTGTCGCGCTGAGGTATATTCCTTCGCAATAAGCACCCGTACCGCCGCTGTTGCATCGGAAATACGGCCTGCGGCATTGATTTTAGGACCGATACCGAAAATAATATCTTGAATGCTGTATTTTTTCTTTTTCGGACCTACTTCAATGAGGGCTTGAAGTCCGGCAGATGGATTTTCGTTGAGTTTTTTCAATCCGAAATACGCCAATACGCGGTTTTCACCTTGCATGTCGACCATATCGGAAGCGATACTTACGGCTACTAAATCGATGTATTCTAAAATTTTATCTTCGGGGAAACCTTCCTTTTTGGAATAGCCTTGAACGAGTTTGAATCCAATACCCGCACCGCTTAATTCTTTGTACGGATAGGTACAATCGCGGCGTTTGGGATTCAAAATAGCATGGGCATTAGGCAGGGTTTCTCCAGGTAAATGGTGATCGCATATGATAAAATCAATACCCAAGGTATTGGCATAATCAACCAACTCGTTTGAGCGGATTCCACAATCTAAGGCAATAATGAGGCTGATGCCATTTTCATGGGCGTAATCGATGCCCATTTTGCTAATGCCGTAACCTTCTTTATAACGATCGGGAATGTAATATTCAATATCGGGATTGAGCGTTACGAAATACGAATAAACAATGCTTACGGCGGTGGTGCCGTCTACGTCGTAATCGCCGTAAACCATCATTTTTTCATGGTCCGTAATGGCTTTCTTGATACGATAATAGGCCAGATCCATGTCCTTCAACAAAAAAGGATCGTGTAAATCACTCAATTGCGGACGGAAATAGGCTTTTGCTTTTTCAAAAGTATCGACGCCGCGTTGAACTAAAATAGTGGCAATAGCTTCGGATACGTTTATTTCAGCGGAAAGCTTGGCTACTATTTCGGAGTTGGGTAGGGGCTTTGCTTTCCATCTGATTTCCATAGAACTGCAAAATTCGTGATTTTTTAACGCATTGCGAAATGCAAACTACACAATTTTTTAATATATTTGTTATTATGCGTAAAATGCAGATTTTCTTGGCCTTATTATTTGCAGTTTCTGCAACAAATGCCCAAATTACCATCTCGAGTAAAAACATGCCTAAGGCCGGAGATACCGCTCGCGTTTCTCTCGCACTTTCTACCAATTTGCCAACGGGATGGCGGTCTGCGGGGGCCAATAAAACATGGGATTTTTCTAAATTAAATCCCACTGGTACACAGCTGCGCGAATTCAAAGCCTCGTTCCGAACGCCTTATGCATTTTACTTTTTCAATCAGGTAGGAGAGAAAATTGCCGATACCCTCGGAGGCGGTCCGCTTACCTTTACCAATGTTCACAACTTTTACTCTACCACCAATAGCGTGTATAAAGCAGAAGGATTGGGATATTCGGTTACCGGAATTCCTTTGGCGGCCAATTATACCGACGATGATGAAATTTATCAGTTTCCCTTAGAGTATAACGACAGCGATGTGAGTACCTTCCGATTTAAATTTGAAGTACCCGGACAGCAGTTGATTACCTATATCCAACAAGGAACCCGCACCAATGTGGTAGATGCGTATGGAAGTATCAAAACCCCCTTCAAAACCTATAGCGATGTGATACGGGTAAAAACCATAATGAATCAAGTTGATACAATTGTTTCTCCGTTAGGAAAAACAGGCATACCCCGACCT
The DNA here is from genome assembly GCA_965659745.1 of Bacteroidia bacterium. Lineage (GTDB taxonomy): Bacteria > Bacteroidota > Bacteroidia > NS11-12g > UBA955 > VMCP01. Next base: position 15,294 of record CBFHXF010000042.1, on the reverse strand, counting down.
CAAGTGATTTACAAGTGGTTGGCGCAAGGCGAAGTGGTACCCGTTTTGGAGATCAGAGGTACACAAGCCCTTGGAGGGACTTTTACCCCAACAGAGGTGTTTTTTCGGGATAGTTTTAGAGGATTGCCCAACGGAGGTGGAAATCAAGGAAACGCAGTAGTCGATTTTGATACTGACAAAAAGATAGGCTTGGCAGGTACAGATATATTTAGTTTCACTAACAAAACCACGTCTTTTGCACGCTCTTACACTTGGAGTTTCAATCCAAGCCTTGGTGTTAAATATGTATCAGGAACCAATGCTAATTCTGAAAATCCTAAGGTGATTTTTGAAGATGCCGGGTCTTACAGTGTAACGCTCACCGCACAATTTGGTCCGGGGGTATCGCGAGATACTACTTACGAGAACTTAATTCAAGTCGATTGGGGCGCTTTTAAAACGAAATTTGAAAAAGAAGAGTCCAGTTGTTTGCGCGTTTTTCCCGTGCCCTCAAACGACCAATTAAATATTCAATTTACCTGTCCTACTTTGGTGGCCATCAACTGGCCCTCCACCCTAAAAGTTTACAATGCCATGGGAGTCGCATTTGAAATTCCGCAGGTACGGGCATCCGACGACCATTGGTATTATTCCATAAAAGAGCTTCCCGCGGGAATGTATCAAGTGCAATTCATGGGTATGGGCGTTCATTTTGTAAAGATGTAACCTAAATCACTATCGATTAAGTTTATTTTACCGATCTTTGTTTAATTATAAGAAAATCTATTATTTAACGTGAAAATAGGAGTCCTAAAAGAAAAACGCTCGGGAGAAACCCGAGTAGCTCTTACCCCCAATGTGGTACAAAATCTCATCAAAATGGGATTTGAAGTTTTGGTGGAAACCCAAGCCGGAGTGAATGCCCATTATCCAGATGCGACCTATTCAGAAGCCGGTGCTACGGTAGGTTCCCGAAAGGAAGTTTTAAACGCCGACGTGATGGTGCAGGTGAACATTCCCGATGCGGAAACCGTAGGGGAGCTTCCCCCGAAAAAAATATGGATATCCTCTATATATCACCGCAACAATCCGGAATTGATTGCCGCTCTCAACGAAAAAGAAACCACGGTATTGTCCTTAGACGCCATTCCGCGTATTTCTAGGGCGCAAAGCATGGATATATTGAGCTCGCAAGCCAACTTGGCGGGCTATAGGGCGGTCATTGAAGGCGCGTATCATTTAGATCGCATTTTCCCCTTGTTGATGACGGCCGCAGGAACGGTTACACCGGCGAAAGTATTGATATTTGGTGTGGGTGTGGCGGGATTGCAGGCCATAGCCACCGCAAAACGTTTGGGTGCAGTAGTGGAAGCCACCGACGTACGTCCGGAAACCAAAGAACAAGTAGAGAGTTTAGGCGGAAAATTCATCGAAGTAAAAGGAGTAGAAGTGGGTTCGGAAGGCGGTTATGCCAAAGAAGCCTCTGAAGAATATAGAAAAGCGCAGCGCGAAGCGGTGAACCAATCGCTGGCGAAAAGCGATTTAGTGATTACCACGGCTTTGGTACCGGGCAGAAAAGCCCCTGTATTGATCGACGATGAACAACTGGCACTCATGAAAAACGGCAGTGTCATCATCGACATGGCGGCCGAACAAGGCGGCAACTGCAGCCAATCGAAAGCCGGTGAAATCATACATGTAAACGGCGTTAAAATTGTGGGTTCCGTAAATATGCCAGCGGCTATTTCGGGAAATGCCAGCGATTTATTTGCCCGTAATATTTGGGAATTACTCAAATTAATAGGTCCAAAAGGAAGCGTTTCTTTAAACGAATCTGACGAAATTGTAGACGGTTGCTTGATTGCACACCAAGGTAAAATCCGTAAAACTGAAGCATAATTATGAATACTCTTATCCAATTTATAGGTGAAAATATCACGTATTTTTACCTCATCATATTGATGGTTTTTGTGGGCATTGAGCTCATTGGTCATGTTCCAAGTGTACTGCACACGCCTTTGATGAGCGGTGCCAATGCCATTCACGGGGTTGTAATCATTGGGGCTATTATTGTACTCGGACATGCCGATCCGCACGATTATTTCTCTATCAGCATCGGTTTTGTAGGTGTTTTTGTGGGAACCTTGAACGTTATTGGAGGATTCGTGGTAACCGATCGCATGTTAGAAATGTTTAAAAAGAAACCTAAGAAATAAGCCATGAATTACTTACAAGAAATTGCCTATTTGATAGGTTCGGTAGGCTTTATCATAGGCCTTAAAATGATGGGAACGGCCGATTCGGCCCGAAAAGGAAACTTGGTGGCCGCCTTTGGTATGGCCGTAGCCGTTTTGGCAACCTTATTCTTAGACAAAACCGGTTTTCATGTAATTGGAAACCTTGGATATATTTTAGCGGCTATTATTCTCGGTACCGTGGTGGGTACGCTCATGGCGAAACGCGTTCAAATGACCGCCATGCCCGAAATGGTATCGTTGTTTAATGGTATGGGTGGATTGGCTGCGGCCTTGATATCGATCATTGAATGGACGCACCTAAAGCAGATTGGAGAAACGGCAGGATTGGGACTTTTCGTGCCCATTATTGCGGGATTGATTATCGGTACGGTATCGTTTGTGGGCAGTATGGTGGCCTGGGGTAAGCTCAATGGCAAGTTGGGCGATTTCAGATTCCCCGCCCAACAATACATCAACGCTTTGGTTTTGGCGCTGATATTTGTGGCTGCGTATTTTACGTATTCGGGTGTGGGCAGCGACCGCATGTTGTGGTTTTACCTAACGATGGCCATTGCGGTGGTATACGGATTGTTATTTGTATTCCCCATTGGAGGCGCCGATATGCCGGTTGTGATTTCCTTGTTGAACTCGTTTACCGGGGTGGCAGCGGCTTGCGGCGGTTTCCTTTACGATAATAACGTCATGTTAATGGGCGGTGTATTGGTAGGTTCTGCCGGTACTATTTTAACGGTCGTAATGACCAAGGCCATGAATCGCTCCCTTACCAATGTACTTATAGGTATGGTGGGAAGCGGATCTAACGGCGGCGGCGCGTCGTCGGGTGCAGAGGGCAGTGTGCGCGAAGTGCAGGCTACCGATGTGGCCATCATGATGAAATACGCCCAAAAGGTAATCATCGTGCCGGGTTACGGTTTGGCCGTTGCCCAAGCACAGCACGTATGTCACGAATTAGAATTGTTATTGGAAGAAGAAGGTGTGGATGTAAAATACGCCATTCACCCGGTGGCCGGTCGTATGCCCGGACATATGAACGTGTTATTGGCCGAAAGTAATGTGTCTTACGACAGATTGATCGAAATGGAAGACATCAATCCGGAGTTCAATACGACCGACGTCGTACTGGTAGTAGGGGCGAACGATGTGGTAAATCCAGCGGCTAAAACCGACCCAGGAAGTCCGATTTACGGAATGCCCATATTAGATGTAGACAATGCCAAGCAAATTGTGGTATTGAAACGAAGCATGAAATCGGGTTACGCCGGAATTGAAAATGCCTTGTTTTACGATCCGAAATGTGGCATGTTATTTGGCGATGCCAAAGACAGTATCAGCAAATTAGTAAGCGAAGTAAAGGCCCTTTAATCAAGGGCCTCTTGGCTATAGCGTTCGTCGAGTAGTTCTTGGATCTGCGACCACTGCATTAGGGGTTCGTAGCATTCAGATCCCGAACATAAATAATACCCTTTTTGCGTGTTGGCATGGGCCTTAAGCCATGGTATTTGGGTGTCGGAATTCATTTTCAATACCGTTAACCACGAAGGCCATTGGGCCAATTCCTTGGCATTGGGAAGGGGCAAATCGCCGGCAATTCCAATGTGGGCATTTCCACAGGTTTGCATGGCATGCAAACGGGCCCACCCGCTATACCAGCTGGGGAATTTTTCTATTTGTTGGGAAGCCTTGCCTAAAAGCTGTAAAAACAAATCGCGGTATTGGGGTTCGGCAAAATGCAGGAAAAGGGCTTCGAGCACCTGGGCCATCATGGAATTGGAGCTTGGAATTACGTCATCCGTAGAATCGGATTTCCGTAAAATTAATTCCTCTGCTTGATGTCCGGTAAACTGAAACGTTTGCAATTCGGCATCGTAGAACTTTTCAATCGCGGTATCGCCGAGGGTTTTGGCAAATTGCAAATAACGGTCAACTTGGGTGGCTTTAAACAGTTGCAGGTATCCTAAGGCGCAGGCTGCATAATCTTCAAGAAAGGCTTCGTTATAGGTATGTCCTTGCGAGTGTATGCGGTACAATTGATCGTTTTGCCACAGTGTTTCTTGGATCCAGTTTCCGAGCTGTTGGGCTTCCTCCAAAATAAAAGAGGCGTTTTCATCTTCGGAGGATACATATATATATAGGTTACTGATTCCTGCGAGCATGAGTCCGTTCCACGAGGCAATGATTTTATAGTCGAGTGCCGGTCGGTTACGCGATTCCTGAGCCGTGAATAATTTCCCTATAACCGAATTTTTCAATTCGTGATAGGTTTGGGCATTGATATTCAGTATTTCCAGGAGTTGCAGTGGGGCTTTTGCGCTGTGGATGATGTTCAAATCGTGTTCCCAATTGCCCGATTCTTGGATGTTGGAATAGGCGTGGAGCCACCGGAATTCGTCGTCGTTTAACAGGTGTTGCAGTTCGGCTTGGGTAAAGGTATAAAAGCGGCCTTCGATTCCGTCGCTATCGGCATCGAGGCCGGAATAATACCCACCCTTAGGATCGCGCAATTCGCGGTGGCAAAACGACCAGGTTTTGTATGCGATTTCTTTAAAGATATCGGCTTGACTCCAGGCGAAGGCACGGGCGTATAAGGAAAGGAGTTGGGCATTGTCGTACAGCATTTTTTCGAAGTGCGGCGCAAACCAATAGGCATCGGTACTATAGCGGAAGAAGCCCCCTCGAACGGCATCGAAGATGCCGCCGTTGCCCATTTTCAATAAACTCAATTGAAGGTAATCTTTAGCGGCGGGATCGCCGGTGCACAAGTGATAATCGAGGGCATATTCAAATTGAATGGGCACCATGAATTTAGGCGCGCGCTTTTTGGCTCCCTCTTCCCAGTCGATATCTTTTGCATATTCTGCAAATATTTCGGTCATGGATTTTCGCGAAAATTGCAAATCGCCCGCTGCCGCTTGGGCATTCATTTTTTGGAGTTCAGCCATGAACTTTTCGGCATATTCGGCAAATGAATCGGGATTGCTTTTATATTGGGTGCTGAGCTGTAATATTATTTGTTGCCATTGGGGTTTCGGGAAATAGGTACCGGCATAAATGGGCCTGCCATCGGGCAAACACACCACGTTTAGAGGCCAACCTCCTTTGCCGGTCATGAGTTGACACGCATCCATGTAGACCATATCGATGTCGGGTCGTTCTTCACGGTCTACCTTGATATTTACGAGGGTGAGGTTCATGATTTCGGCCGTTTCATGGTCTTCGAAACTTTCGCGTTCCATTACATGACACCAGTGGCAGGTGGCATAACCAATACTCACGAGCACCAATTTATTTTTTTCTTTTGCGGTATTCCAAATGGCTTCTGACCACGGATTCCATTCTACAGGATTGTGGGCATGTTGAAGCAAATAGGGGCTTTTTGAGTTTATAAGATTATTGGGTGGATTTTGGGAATTACTCATGAAGGTAGTACTTTAGTGAGGTGAATGTCAAAGGTCGTATTATTCGCTTGGTTTTTGAGGGAATTTTGGGGTGTTTTTTAGGACTTTTATCTAATTCATTAAGTGCACAAACAGATACTACGGATCATATTAGTAGCATTCAGTTGCCGGTTTCTGAAACGCCAAGTACGGTAATAATAGATTCCTCAGCAAATGGGGAGATCCCTAAAATTGAGGGCTATTATGATTTAGAAGATGCGTTCGACAGCTTGAAAAAATGGATATTTACCAAACAGACGTATAATTATCAATGTTTGCTATCGGAGGTGGAGTTTGTAAAAATGACACGCTTGAGCGATTCGATTTCACCTGAAATTGTGGTACACGGACAATTTGTTCAGTATCGGTGGAAGGTTTTTAAAGGCATAGAAAAAACCAAGAAGAAAGCCAAGAAATTGCAGCTGAGAGAGGGTAAAATAAGTGCCTATTGGAATCGGCGGATTTCTTATGACAATCAGGGTTTGTATTT
>CBFHXF010000042.1:0-9123 GCA_965659745.1 Bacteroidia bacterium | reverse complement strand
GTATACGCTGCGTTTTGAAATGTTGCGGTGGGAGCGAAGGTGGTACCATGTGGGTGCGGTGCAGTTGTTGATAGATTGATCACTCCCAATCGGCACGACGATTTTGGGCTTCGATTTTGGTTTCTATTTCATCTGGAAGCTTAGGAAATAGATCGCGGCCCAATTTTAGTTCTAATTCGTCGATACTAATGGCATAATTCCACAATTGTTCGTTAGGAACTTTATTATTGGGCAAAATAAAAGCAATGCCCCTTTTAGAACCCGTGGTGTCGATAATGGCTTTGAAGAAATATTCAGGAACCGATAGGGTATGTCCGTATACCCGGCTGATATTGGGCATTTCTGAGCTAAAAATAGGACCTGTTACGATAAACAAATGTGGCATAAGGCCATTTTCGCGTGAACGCAAAGTCCATTCTCTGACCTTGGTTTCTAATACCTTCCAAATACCGCGATTGAAGGCCGGTCGTTGAGGAGATATATTAGAGGTATAAAAGCTTTCAAGCATGGTTTGTGTTGACCAAGCCATATCGGCAGCAGGTGCCAAATGTCCTCTATCGAAACCGGTTTTGGTATAGGCATTATGGGAGGTCGTGGAAGGCTTGATTTTTGGATCGGGTTGAAAGCGACTGGGACGAGCCGCAACCGAAATCAATTTTGAATAATCTAAAGAATACGCTACCCATTGGGGTTGGCCAAAGTCATGCGAATAAGAAGTGGTATAAGCGGTATGGGTTACTGTTTTTTCCTTGGGGAAAATCTGCGGAACCTCAATTCCTTGAGCAAAAGAGGTAACAAAATATCCAATTATGAAAACGAGAGGAACAAATCGTTTGGTGCGCATGATCGAAATTAATCAATCAAAAACGAATCATCAAACGTTAGTTCCTTTAAAATATTTCTAACTATCCAAGGTCCTTCGTAAATAAAACCCGTGTATACTTGAACCAATCCTGCTCCTCTGGTTAATTTTTCTGCTACATCAAAGCCATTGAAAATGCCACCCACCCCAATAATCGGCATGGAATTGCCTAATTCTATACTCAAGGTAGCTAATATGGCGTTGCTGGCTTCAAATAAAGGAGCCCCGGAAAGTCCACCAGCTCCAATTTTCTCTAAATCTTTTTGTGAAACATCCAATCGGTCTCTAGAAATAGTGGTATTCGTAGCGATAATTCCTTGTATCGGAAGCTTTTTAATGATTTTAGCCAATTGTTTCACCGCTTTCAATTGAAAATCAGGTGCGATTTTCAAGAAAATGGGTTTAAATATGGCTTTTTCGGACCTAAGGGTATTGAGTTTGTCGAAAAGGGGCACTAAAAACGATTCGGTTTGTAAATCGCGCAATCCGGGTGTATTGGGACTCGATACGTTCACCGTGATGTAATCGACATACGGATACAGTTTTTCAAAACAGATGATATAATCATCAATGGCTGATTCATTCGGGGTGTCTTTGTTCTTTCCAATATTGCCACCCACAATCAATCCTTCCGGACGTTTTTTCAAACGTTCAACCATGGCATCTACACCGCCATTATTAAATCCCATTCTGTTGATTACCGCACGATCGTCTACTAATCGAAATAATCGGGGCTTGGGATTGCCAGGCTGTGATTTTGGAGTAACGGTGCCCACCTCAACGTGACCAAAACCCAAGGCTTTCCAAAGCGATAGTCGTTTGGCATCTTTGTCAAATCCAGCCGCTAATCCTACAATATTAGGAAATGTAATTCCTGCAAAATCAACGCTTCTTTGTGGTCCTGAATTGAAGGAGCGCTTAAATGTGGACCCGACAACAGGAATTCGTAATGCAAGTTCAATAAGATTCAAAGCCACATCATGGGCTTTTTCAGGGGGAAGTAAAAAAAGGAGAAACTTTATTAATCTGTACATTCTATAAGAACTATGCAATTTGTATGCCGTAAATGTGGGATTTGAAATTAATGTTTGAAGTGTCGGATTCCGGTAAACACCATTGCCATATTATTGGCATTGCAATAATCTACACTGGATTGGTCTTTTACACTTCCCCCGGGTTGAATTACCGCAGAAATACCCGATTTGTCGGCAATTTCTACGCAATCGGGGAATGGGAAAAAGGCGTCGCTAGCCATTACCGCGCCAGTCAAGTCAAAACCAAATTTGTTGGCTTTCTCAATGGCTTGATTCAAGGCATCTACGCGACTCGTTTGTCCGGTACCGCTGGCCAATAACTGTCCGCCTTTGGCCAAAACGATGGTATTGCTCTTGGTATGTTTTACTATTTTCACTGCAAATTCCATATCCGTTAATTCCATATCTGAAGGTTGTCTTTCGGTAACGGTTTTCATCATGGAACGGGTTTCGGTGCTTGTATCGCGTTCTTGTAAAAGTTCTCCATTTAAGGCCGAGCGTTTGGTCATCGCACTTACTTGAGATAAATCTTTCGATTTTAATATAATACGGTTGTTTTTTCCGGCTAATAATGCCGCTGCGTCTTCATCATACCCTGGGGCGATCAACACTTCAAAGAATAGCGTATTTATTTCTTGAGCAGTAGCTAAATCGATAGGGTGGTTGCACGCTAAAATACCTCCAAACGCACTTACAGGGTCGCATTCTAAAGCTGCTTTCCACGCATCCAAAACATGCGGTCTTTGGGCAAGTCCACATGCATTATTATGTTTGACAATTATAAAGGTGGCACCTTCTTCTTGGGGGAATTCTCCCAGAAGGGCTACGGCACTGTCTACATCGAGTAAATTGTTATAGCTAAGCTCTTTTCCTTGAATTTTATCAAAAAGGGCGTCTAAATCGCCCACGAAATAGCCTTTCTGATGGGGATTTTCACCGTAACGAAGGGGTGAAGTTTTAAAACCTGCAAACCAACGTTGAATTTCACCGTCGTATTCATGGGTTACAAAAAAGGCTTCCTTTGCCCATTGTTTGCGTATTTCTAAGGGCAAAGCTGCACCATATTGCGTAAGTGCTTCTAATAAATGGGCATATTGTGATTTATGAGAAATGATGCCACAATGAGCATGATTTTTGGCTGCCGCACGGATTAAGGAAACGCCACCGATGTCAATTTTTTCGATAATTTCTTCTTCGCTTCCACCTGCGGCTACCGTTTCTACGAACGGATATAAATCTACCATTACCAAATCAAAAGCGGGTAATTCGTATTCAGCCACTTGTGCAAGGTGATTGGGATTATCACGTTGGGCTAAAATTCCCCCGAAAACTTTGGGGTGTAAGGTCTTTACCCGACCGTCTAAAATACTTGGATACCCCGTTACCGATTCGATAGCGGTGCAAGAATAACCGAGATCTTCAATAAATTTCTGAGTGCCTCCAGTGGAGAAAAATTGCACGTTTAACTCATTAAGAGATTGTAAAACAGGCTCTAAGCCTTCTTTGTTGAATACCGAAATTAGGGCAGATTGAACACGAAAATTCACGCTGCAAAAATACCTAAATCCGGCGAATGTGAAGGCGATGTTTACAAGTTTTTAAGAACTTCTTTTTTGAGTTTCATGCTTCCGTTTGCATGTTTGGGTACGTACGGACAATGCCTACACCCCGAACCGCAACAGGCTCCCTTTTTTGCTAAATACGACTCCGTGAAGACGCAAAAACCATCTTCCCAATAATAATCTGCCGTATCTTTTTGTGGTTCTCGTTTGGGTGGTTTATGCACGTCCGTGACACTGCTTAAATTTCTTACCACTTCCGCAAGGACACACGTCGTTACGTCCCACTTTTAATTCGTTGCGAATTGGATTTTGTGGGATTTTAGGTGCACTCTCCGCGATTACTTCTTCGTTAGGATTGCCCAAAGCCGATCCCACTTCATCTTTGGATTCAATGGTTTTGGGGGCTTGTTTGCGGGTTACCTGCTTGGCTTCGCTTACATCGGCGCCATCGAATATCCGGGTACGGAATAACATTCCCAAAATCTTCTGATTCAAACGCTGAAGCATTTGACCGTACATCTCGAAACTTTCGATCTTATAAATGAGCAGAGGATCTTTTTGTTCGTATTGGGCGTTCGAAGTGCTCTGTTTCAATTCGTCTAACTCGCGCAAATGCTCTTTCCACTCATCGTCGATGTTTTGTAGGGTAGTGGATTTTTCAAAATCGCGGATCATGGACAAACATTGTGTATCCAATGCTTTTTGCATGGGAACGGTAATTTGGTATTGATGCGTGCCGTCGGTTAAAGGTACTACTACATTCTCGATGCGATCGCCTTGTGCCTCTCTGATTTGTTTGAAAACAGGGTAGGCTTGTTCGGCCATTGATTTGGTCTTCTGACCGTAAAAATCATTTAAGGCTTGGAACAATTTTTCGGTAAGATTGTCGGCAGAAGTAGTATTGAACTCGTTTTCGGTAAATGGAGGCGCAACGGCTAAGGTGCGCATGACATCAAATTCGAAATCGGTAAAACTACCGCCTTCTTTATGTCCATGTACCACTTCTTCACACCAATTCCAAAGCATGTTTTTTAAGTCAATGCTTAATTTATCTCCGAAAAGGGCATTTCTGCGTATCCTATATATACTGGTACGCTGTTTGTTCATTACATCGTCGTATTCCAACAAACGCTTACGAATACCAAAGTTGTTCTGTTCTACGCGCTTTTGATTGCGTTCGATGGTTTTGGACATCCAAGAGTGTTCAATTACATCACCCTCTTTGTATCCAAATTTATCCATAAATCCGGCTACCTTCTCAGAACCGAAAATACGCATCAAATTGTCTTCCAAAGAAACATAGAATACTGAACTTCCTGGATCTCCTTGACGGCCGGCACGACCTCTTAACTGACGGTCAACGCGGCGACTTTCATGTCGCTCGGTACCGATAATAGCCAAACCGCCGGCTTGTTTAACTTCCTCCGAGATTTTAATATCCGTACCACGACCGGCCATGTTGGTGGCAATGGTAACGGCGCCTGGCCATCCGGCTTCGGCTACGATTTCGGCCTCTTTTTGGTGTTGTTTTGCGTTCAGTACATTGTGCTTAATGCCTCTTAATCGGAGCATTTTCGACAAGAGTTCACTCACCTCAACGCTGGTAGTACCCACCAAAACAGGCCTTCCTGCTTGCGTAAGTTCGTTGACCAAATCGATAACAGCATTGTATTTTTCGCGCTTCGTTTTATATACTAAATCTTCGCGATCTACACGTACTACGGGTCTATTAGTTGGAATTACTTTAACCCCTAATTTATAAATATCCCACAATTCTTGGGCTTCAGTTTCCGCCGTACCTGTCATACCCGAAAGTTTGTGGTACATACGGAAATAGTTCTGCAAGGTGATGGTTGCATAGGTTTGCGTGGCCGCTTCAACGCGCACGTTTTCCTTTGCTTCGATGGCCTGATGCAAACCGTCGGAGTAACGACGACCGTCCATAACACGACCGGTTTGCTCATCAACTATTTTTACTTTACTGTCTTGTACGATGTATTCCACATCTTTTTCGAACATGGTATACGCCTTCAATAATTGTTGAACCGAGTGAATGCGTTCGCTTTTTTCAGCAAAATCTTGCATCAAACGATTTTTAAGCGCTGCTTTTTCTTCTGCTGGGCCTTCGCTTTGGTCTATGCGCACCATTTCGGCACCCACATCGGGCATGATAAAAAACTGCGCATCTTCACCAGCTTGGGTAATCAATTCAATACCGCGTTCGGTTAAGTCAACACTATTTGATTTTTCATCAATGGTGAAATACAAAGGCGCGTCGGCCTTAGGCATTTCCTTTTGTTGGTCTTGTAAATAATAACTTTCGGTTTTGGTTAACAAACCGCGCATTCCAGGTTCTCCCAAGAATTTTATCAAGGCCTTGCTCTTGGGAAGGGCACGATGCGCGCGGAATAAGGCCAAACCGCCTTCGCCTTCTTTGGCACCGGTATTGCCTTCCGCGATGAGCTTTTTCGCTTCGTTCAAAGAATTTACCGCATACTTCTTTTGTGCGTCTACCAAGGCTTGAATTCTTGGTTTTAAGGCGTTGAACTCTTGAATATCGCCTCGTGGTGTTGGACCGCTGATAATTAATGGGGTACGGGCATCGTCGATCAATACACTGTCTACCTCGTCAATAATGGCGTAATGGTGTTTTCCTTGAACCAATTCCGATGGCTCGTGGGCCATATTGTCGCGCAAATAATCAAAACCAAACTCGTTATTCGTTCCGTAAGTGATATCGGCTTTATAGGCTTTACGGCGCTCTTCGCTGTTAGGTCGGTGATACTCCAAACAGTCAACGGTCAATCCTAAGAAATTAAAAATAGGCGCATTCCACTCGGCATCACGACGTGCCAAATAGTCGTTCACGGTTACCATATGGACCCCGCGGCCGCCCAAGGCATTCAAATAAGCGGGTAGCGTACTTACTAAAGTTTTACCTTCACCCGTGCTCATTTCAGCAATATTGCCCGAATGCAACGCATAACCCCCGATAAGCTGCACATCGTAATGGATCATATTCCACTTGATCGTGGCACCTGCGGCATCCCATTCGTTTTTGTAAATGGCTTGGTTGTTTTCAATTCGTATATTGGTATGATTCAAGGCCAATTCTCGGTCTAAATCACTTGCGTTTACTTGGATTTCTTCGTTTTGGGTGAAGCGACGGGCCGTTTCTTTAATTACTGCGAAAGCCTCCGGCAATAATTCTAATAAAACCACTTCTAACTTTTCGTCGCGCTGTTTTTCAAGTTGAGAAATTTCCTCAAAAAGGGCCTCTTTGGCTTCAACTTCTTCATTCGTAAGCGTTTCAACTTTCTCAGAAGATTCGCGAATCTGATCGTCAATCTCTTTCAAGAAATCGGCAATGCGCGATTTGAAATCATGGGTTTTACCACGCAGTTCGTCGTGACTCAAACCCTCTAAAGTAGCGTAAACGGCATTGATTTTATCTACGATGGGCGCCACTTCTTTCATGGCACGCTCCTGAGCGCTTCCCCCGAATATTTTGGCTATATTGCCTAAGATGTTTCCAAGCATAATTTTAGGAGTGCGAAGTTACTATTTTTGTCTCGGTTTTAAGTCTTTAAATACCGCTATTCGTCGTTAATTTTAGTCCTTTGTTTGATTTTTAAACCATTCTGCGCATCGTTTGTTAAACAAAATGAATGAATCCAAATACCATTAAGAATTACACATTATCCCTATTGGTTTTTATCGGGGGAAGTTTTACGAACGCCATTGCCCAATCTGACAATGAATTAAGCATCAAAGGGCGCGTGGTAGATGCCGAATCTAACAAGCCAATTGCCAAAGCTTGGGTGAAAACGTCTGAAAAATCAGATTCTACCCAAAGTGACGCCAATGGCAATTTTATATTGCCCCTAAAACAACCTGGATTTTATGTGTTCTACGCACAAGCTCCTGGGTACAAATCAGGTAATAGCGCCGAACAATTGGTCACTTACGACAAACAAATACCCGTTACCATAAGTCTTGAATCTTTAGTCGATGCCATCGACGAAGTGAATATCAGACGAACTTCCCTTCAAAAAAGAGATGCCGGAAGTCCGCTTTCCTCACAAGAATTATCCATCCGTGAAATTGAAAGAAATCCCGGTGGTAATCGCGACATTTCAAAAATAATACAATCACTTCCGGGTGTTATTACCATTCCCGGATTTAGAAACGATGTGGTCATTCGAGGTGGGGCTCCTTCGGAAAATAAATTTTACTTAGATGGTATTGAAATCCCTGTAATCAATCACTTTCAAACCCAGGGCAGTACAGGTGGTCCTGTAGGATTGTTGAATGTGAATTTTATTAAAAAAGTAAACTTTTTCACCGGTGCGTTTCCGGTGAATTATTCGAACGGACTTAGTTCGGTATTTGATTTCGAGCAAATAGAGGGAAATAAAGAAAAAGGGAATTACCGATTTACTGTGGGTAGTAGTGATTTGGGATTCACCGCCGACGGTCCGATGGGTAAAAAAGCCACCTATATTTTCTCTGCCCGTCAGTCGTATTTACAAGGATTATTTTCTGTTTTGGGACTTCCGTTCCTCCCAAATTTTGTGGATTATCAGGGAAAAGTGCAAATAGATTTAGGTAAAAACGACAAATTAACGATTTTAACAGTCGGAGCCATTGACTATTTTCAACTGAATACTAAAGTTAACGAAGGCATCACAGATAGCGTTCAGCTCAAATCGAACCGTTACATATTGGGATACCTACCCGATTATGCTCAGTGGAATTACACCTTTGGAACCGTTTATACCCACTTTGGAAGGCGCAGCAAAACACAGGTATTCTTGAGCCGAAACATGCTCAATAACGAAACTGTGAAGTACCGCGATAACGACGATTCTAAACCAGAAAATCTGATTTTAAATTACATCAGTACTGAAGAAGAAAATAAATTGCGAGTAGAACATTCTGGTCGCACGGGAGCTTACAAATGGTTGGTAGGGGGCGGTACCGAATTTGCGCAATACGGGATCGATGAAACCACGAAGTTTGTGACCTCACAAGGATTGCTAGAAAGAGCTTTTGTTTCTAATTTAGATTTATTTAAGTTCAGCGCTTTTTCGCGAATAAGTACCAATTTAAGTGGCATTTTATTAAGCGCTTCTTTGCGTTTTGACGGAAGCAATTACAACCAATCCATGTCGCAAATATGGAATCAACCTACGGTTTCATTGAGTGCCTCTGTACCTGTAAGTAGAAATTTATTTTTCAATATGAATGCCGGACAGTTCCATCAATTGCCCAGTTATTCTATACTGGGATTTAGAGGCGCCAATAACGAATTGGTCAATCAAAACAGAGTCGAATACATACGCAATCAAATGGTAGCGGCTGGGTTTCAGTACAACCAAGGACAAGAGACCAAAATGACCTTAGAGGGCTTCTATAAGCATTATTCTAGATATCCATTTGCCTTAAACGACTCGATAAACTTGGCCAATTTAGGGGCTGATTTTGCGGTTGTGGGCAATGAACCTATTTCTTCATTTGGCGCAGGCAGGGCCTATGGTACCGAGTTTTTAATTCAACGCAGATCTAGAAACGGTTTATACGGAATAATAAGTTATACATTGGCTTGGTCGCAATTTGAAGACAAAAAAGGTGATTTCATAGCCAGTTCATGGGATAGCCGTCA
>CBFHXF010000041.1:10499-17912 GCA_965659745.1 Bacteroidia bacterium | reverse complement strand
CAAATGCGGATTTTCTCTGATGAGGCCGGAAAAATGAATCGATCGGTAATGGATGTTGAAGGAGGTATACTAATGATAAGTCAATTTACCCTTCACGCCCAAACGGCCAAAGGAAATAGGCCCTCATTCATACGTGCCGCCGGTGCTCAAAAAGCGAAATCATTATACGATTACACCTTAATTCAAATGGCCGCTAATTTCACGGGTAAGATAGGTGCGGGTGTATTTGGGGCCGACATGCAAATCTCCTGTGAATTAGACGGACCTGTTACAATCATCGTTGACAGTAAAAACAGAGAATAGACGGGAACGTTTTATATGTTAAATTTGTAACTTTTAATGGGAAATACTAGAATAAAAGACATAACGCTTTCACTTAAAACTTCTGCTTGTGCATGGCTCATTTGTGCAATTTTAATTTTTTGTCCGAATTTAAGTTATTCCCAGTCATGGGGTTCATACAACCCAGTTGAAGAAGAGCAAGAAGATAAAGAAGATAAAGTAAAGCGCAAGGAACCAAAAGTAACGCTACCTAAGAGCTATCCTTCTCCTTCTGTTATGCCCCAAAAGAACAAGGAAGGCTACTTTGTTTTTGTAGATACGGCCACTCAAACGCCCATTGATTCGGTAACCTACGAATGGGTATCACCACTTTCAGGTGGTTTTTATAAGGTTGAGAAAAACGGTTATGTAGGATATGCCAATGCAAAAGGTAAATTAAGTATCCCGTTTAAATTTTTAGTGGGGGGCGACTTTCACGAAGGCAGAGCAAAAGTATCGACAAACGTTTTATTTGGATTTATAGACACCACAGGTAAGTTCATCATGCCTGAGGACTACGATGCGGTAGGTGATTATTACGAGGGATTGGCAGCGGTAAGAAAAGGAAATAAATGGGGTTATGTGAATCGCAATGGCGCCTTGATTGTTGACTTAGTTTATGAAGATGCGGGCGACTTTCACGAGGGTTTGGCCAATGTTAAAAACCGCGGTAAATGGGGATTTATAGATGCCACAGGAACCATGTTCCCCAGCAGAGGCAAAACGTTTCGATTTGAATCGTCTGAAAACACGTTGTTGGTAAACATCAGTAGAGGGGGGAAATGGGGCTATGCCAACCGCGATGGCAAAATCGTAATTCCACTTCAGTATAACGATGCGCGGCCGTTCTCTGAAGATTTAGCCCAAGTTTTAATTGAAGATAAATACGGATTTATAAACAAAAATGGAGTATTACAAATACCGGCTATTTATGAGTTTGTAGACGATTTTCACGAAGGTTTGGCAGCAGTTAAGTTTAAGGATAATTGGGGATTTATCGATAAAGAAGGTCGCTGGATTGTAGATCCCATTTACGAATTAGCCATACGTTTTGTAAGAGGTATTAGCTGGGTACAGCTCGATGGAGAATGGATTGCTATAAACCGAAAGGGCGAGTCGCTTTTCGAGGAACGTTTTTTAGAATACACCGTATTTACCGAGGGCTTGGCCGCTGTTAAAACAGCTAAAGGTTGGGGCTATATAAACACAGAGGGTAAATTTGTGATTCAGCCTAAATTCAATTCTGCTTCGGAATTCAAAAACGGTATTGCCAAAGTAGAAATTGGAGGCCGTTTTGACTTTATCGATAAGTCGGGAAATAACATCGTTCCTGCAGAATTCAACTATGATTTCACCAGCGAATTCAGCGAAGGCATGGCTCGGGTCAAAAAAGATGGTCTTTGGGGTTTCGTAGATTTCCGCAACGAAGTGGTTATTGAACCTAATTTTAGCGAGGTGAGCGATTTCCATGACGGACTCGCAAAAATGGAAAGGGGCGGTGTTTTTGGATTTATTGACGTTCAAGGAAATGAATCTGTACCACCCCAATTTGAAGCAGCAGGCATCTATTCAGAAGGGTTGATTCCGGTACGCAAGGAAGGCAAATGGGGTTATGTTAATGCTACTGGAAAGGAACTAATACCTTTTGATTTTGACGATGCCAAAGAACTCAAAATGGGTTTCGCTCCCGTTCGGGTTTTAGATAGTTTTTATTTTATCAATGAAAATGGGCAGCAAGCCATTCCCTACAAGTATAACTTTATTACAGGCTTTAATAATTTTGGTTTTGCAACTGCGAGAGAAAACAGCTTTTTTGGAATTATTGATACCAGCGGGAAATTCGTCATCAACCCCACTTTTAGTGCCATACGTGAAATATACGAATACCACTTTATAGCCATGGATAGCACGGGCAAATGGGCCTTGTACGACTTAAACGGCAGTGTAATAATTCCACCGCTATACGAAGATTTAGGCACGCTTTCCGATGAAATTATTTCAGTAAAGAAAAATGGAAAATGGGGATTTATCGACATCAATCGCAATACCATTACTCCCGAAATTTTTGATCAAACCGGCGAGTTTCGCGAAGGGGTAGCACCAGTAAAGGTTAATAATTTATGGGGCATTATCGATTTAAACGGCAAATTCGTAGTGAGTCCTCGCTATCAAGATATCGGTAATTTAACCCAAAGCCAATTCAATGTTAAATTGAAAGGAAAATGGGGATATGTAGATAAATTCGGTAACTACGTATTTGTTCCCAAATACATACAAGCCGGTGAGTTTAGCGACGGTTTGGCTCCTGTTCAGGTCAAAGATAAATGGGGTTATATTGGTCGTTTCGGTGAAATTGCCATCACTCCTGTTTTTGATTTCGCGGGAAGTTTTGTTAACGGCTCAGCAACCGTTGAATTGGGCGGTAAGTTTGGTGTGATTAATTCACAAGCCGAATTCTTGGTGCCTATCATGTTTGAAGATGCAGCGCCTTTCCAAAATGGACTTTGCAATGTGCGACAGAATGGAAAATACGGTTACATCAACGAAAAAGGAGATTTAGTCATTGCGTTCATTCAAGACGAAGCTGCCAAGTTCAATAACGGTTTGGCCCGCGTGATACGCAACGGAAGAAAAGGCATCATAGATGAACGCGGTATGATTGTAATTCCCGTTATCTATGAAGAATGTGGCGAATTCTCTGATGAACTAGAACCCGTTGACATGTTGGGGGGTATCGGATTAGCCGACAAAAACGGAAATCTATCAACCCTCATTGAAACTAAATACAATCTGGCCTCTTCCTTCTCAACCGGACTCGCCACGGTGGTGGTGAATGGAAAGTACGGCTTAATAGATCGGATTCAAAACTATTATTTCTTACCTGAATTTGATTACCTAGAAGGACCCGTTAATGGCGAAATTAAAACCAAAGAAAGGGGAAAATATGGCATTCTCGATGAAAACGGTGAATGGTTGGTTTTACCCAACTACGAAGACATAGGGTATCTCAACAACGGTCTCAGAAAGGCTAAAAACGGGAATACTTGGGGTTATCTTGATGTCAACAAACAATGGGCTATACCTGCCACTTTTGAATATGCTTATGATTTCAACGAAGGTATCGCTTGGGTTAAACAATCCGGGCTCTGGGGTGCTATTGCCACTACGGGTGAACAAGTAATACCTTTTATGTACGAAGCAGTAGATCCATTCAGCGAAGGCCTAGCTGCCGTACAAAAAGAAGGTATGTGGGGTTTTATTGATCCTTTAAATACCTATGTTATCCCTCCCACATATGAGTCTGCAGGACATTTTATTAATGGAAGCGCTTGGGTTCAACAAAACGGGCTCTACGGATACATTAATAAAACGGGCAGCGTGGTTATTGACATAACTTACGAAGGCGCTTTAGAAAATCAAGAAGGTTTATTTCCCGTTCGTAGTAATAAAAAATGGGGATTCCTCAATAAAAATAAAACCTGGAAAGTCAAACCTTTATACACCGAAGTACGTCCCTTTTCTGAAGATTATGCCGCCGTAAGACTTAGAGATAAATGGGGGTTTATCGATACCATAGGAAACGAAAAAATTGCTTCTATTTACGATGAGGTAATCTCGTATAAAGAAGGTTATGCCGAGGTTAAATTAGGAGATAAGTGGGGATATATAAATGCCGAAGGTCGTGCCCAAGTATACCAACAAACACGTTTCGACTTTACCAAGCCCTTTCACGATGGTTTGGCAGCCATACAAATGGGAGATTTATGGGGCTATATTGATCAAAATTTTGAAATCGTTGTAGAACCTCAGTTCAATACCGCTTATAACTTTAGCGATGAATTGGCACGGGTGGAAGGTAAAAATTCAGTGAAATACATCGATCCTACCGGCATGCCGCGCATAGAACTCGACGAATTTGATGTAGGCGACTTTCAAGATTCTCGAGCCAAAATATTTAAAAATGGACTTTATGGTTATATGAACAAAGACGGCCTTGTAGTCATTCAACCCCAATACAACCAAGCCTTTAATTTTGCTGAGGGCTTAGCTCGCGTGCAGAAAAATGGAAAATTTGGATTCATCGATACCAAAGGACAAATCATAGCGCCCTTTGTTTATGATTTTGCTACGGATTTTCAATCTGGAATGGCCACTGTAGAACAGCGCGGTGACCGTTTTTATATCGATCGAAACGGAAAAAAATGGAGGAAATCCAATTAATTGAATTGATACATTATATTGTCAATCAATCGAATTCCTTCTAAATAGCCCGCAAATACCCAAGCCCTATTCATCTCACCGTCAGCCGTTGACAATTGCAAATTGATCTCCTGTAAATATTCCGTAGAAATGCCATTTTCTGCCAAATACGAAATAGCCCAATCTCTCTCTCGGGGGAAGTCTTTTAGTCGGTTCAGCACATAGAATATCGCGGCCGCTTTTTCACGCCCCTCAGTGGAAAGGCGCATATTCCTGCTGCTCATGGCAAGTCCAGACGATTCTCTTTCGGTAGCTACCGTAGTTATATTTAAATTCGGGTATTTCTTGGCCGCAAATTCTTGAATAACCAAACACTGTTGCAAGTCTTTTTGCCCAAAAAAAGCAGTATGCGGATTGATCCAATGAAACAAACGATCGACTACATTCACCACGCCTTCGAAATGACCCGGTCTAAAATCGCCTTCGAGACCTACCGCAGATTTCCCCGGCAAAGCCGTTACGTAATTATCGTTTAGCGGATAAACTTCCCCCAAGTTGGGTAAAAAAACCGCGTTTACGCCCGCATTTTGGAGCTTCACCAAATCTTCAAAAAGGGTTTTGGGATAGTTTAAGAGGTCTTCTTGTTTGTTGAATTGTTTGGGATTTACAAAAATGCTCACCACAACGGCATCGTGATGCTGTTTCGCTTGGTGCACCAATTTAAGATGTCCATCGTGCAGCGCCCCCATCGTGGGCACAAATCCCAAGCTTCCGGCCAGTGATTCGCGGTATTGTTGCCATTTTTTACGGGTAAAAAACAATTTCATGGTCCAAAAAGCCCTGCAAATAAAGGGAGAACCTAAGGATTTGTTTTGAAAAGTCGAATTTTTTTCGTTAATTTTGTAAACTGTCCTTCTGAAGGAACACAACCAAGCTTATGGAAGTAAAAAAGAAAAGAGTGTTGTTTGTTAGTTCTGAAATGTCTCCCTTTCTTGAGACTTCTCCACTCGCAACGATTACCCGCATGCTGCCCCAAGCATTGCAAGAACAAGACAATGAAATACGTATTTTAGTCCCGCGGTTTGGTGTAATCAATGAGCGCCGTAATCGTTTGCATGAAGTCGTACGATTGTCGGGCATTAACATTTCCATCGACGATAACGACAATCCGTTGATCATCAAAGTAGCATCGGTTCCCAATACCAAGATGCAGGTGTACTTTTTAGATAACGAAGACTTTTTTCACCGTAAAAATGTGTTCAATGACGACGACGGTAAATTTTTTGATGACAACGACGAGCGGACGATCTTCTTCTGCAAAGGCGTAATGGAAACCGTAAAGAAATTGGGCTGGGCGCCGGATATTATTCACTGCCAAGGTTGGATGACGAGTTTGATTCCCCTGTATTTAAAAACTATTTACAAGAATGAACCGGTTTTTTCAAACGCTAAAATTGTTTACAGCGTTTACCATGAAGCTTGCAATGATTCTCTCGGTTCTGATTTCATGCGCAAAGCCAGCATGAATAGCATCGACGATTCTTGTTTGGAATGCTTTGGTAATGGTTCTGTAAATCAAATAAACATAGGAGCCGTAAAACATTCCGATGCCATCGTTACCGGTTGTGCAGAAGCTCATAAATCTGTTGAAGATTTCCTTGAAGGCAAATTGGTAATGCGCCATACCGACGATAACATACAGGAAGACTATGTTTCGTTTTACGAAAAATTAATGTCTTAATCTATAATAGACCTCACTTCGACTATCACCTCGTGAAGTTCCTCTCTAAAATTGCGCTTTATCTGCTCCTCATAGGAGGGGTTGCCTCTTGTCAGAAACGCGAAGGAAACATAATCTTACCAGGAAAGTCGTCTAACGGACAACTTGGGCTAGAGATTCGGGATACCTTCCAATTGAGAACGCAAACGGTTAAAGAAGATTCTTTACCGGGTAACGGCCTTAGCTACTGCTTAATAGGCTCTATTAATGATCCCTTTTTGGGCAGAAGCACGGCCAATATGTATGCCGATTTGATTTTAATTGAGCCCAATTCTAATTTTCCGAATACGCTTACACCCGATTCTGCTGTGTTATTCATACCTACGGTAGACGGACTGAATCACTACGGAAATCGTAATTATCCATTAGAGCTGGGCATTTATCCGATCACGGAATCTATCGACATCAATAAAACCTATTATCAAACCGATACCGTGGCCATTGACAGGGATATCAGTACCATTTATAGGGGCTCTTTAAACAATACCTACAAAGACAGCGTTCGGTATCGTAAAACAAAGTTGAGGCCTTATAACGGAATCCGGGTAAAGCTATCTACCGAAATGGCCGAAAAGCTGATGTCTTTACCTAAAGAGGCCTATGAAACCAATGATGGTTTAGATAAACATTTTAAAGGGATTGCTATTTTGCCACAAAACACCCAAATGATACCCTCTGGGGAAGGTTGTTTTTCTGTTTTTGACGTTAATAACATATTGTCGTTAGATTATAGAGCCAAAATATTATTGTATTATGGCGACTCCAATACCTTTGTTTTTGGGTTTTCTGGCAGAAAGCAAACCATTAACAACGGTAAAACTGGACCTTATCCTTACTGGGTACAGGAACAACTCAATGCACCTGATTCTACTTTTGAAGAAACGTATTGCCAAGCGCTCAATGGTGTAAAAACTCGCATTCAAATCCCTCAACTTTTCGATTTAATTTCCCAAAACAATGTGGCTATCAATAATGCCTACATCGAATTTTCAATAAAAAATTACAGCGAATATTTCTTTGCGGCACCGCGTTTGAACCTTTTCCAACCTGCGAGCAAAGATTCACGTAGGAACTTTCTTATCGAGGATGCGGCTTCCTTGTCGAATTACGGG
>CBFHXF010000041.1:4680-10352 GCA_965659745.1 Bacteroidia bacterium | reverse complement strand
CGGAGTATTATTGATCATACTAAAACAAAATTACACGTTACTTATACCAAACTAAATTAGATTATATTCGTTTCGTACTTAGATGAGCAATCGCAAACCCTATCAATTAGTAAGTCGGGAGTGGAAACCCACCGACACCACATTTACGGTTAATGGCGTAGAAATCGGCAAAGAATTGATGATGATTGCGGGTCCCTGTGCCGTCGAAAATGAGGAACAAATTTTCACTATTAGCGAATTTCTTTCCAAGCAAAATATAAAGTTCATGCGCGGTGGTGCCTACAAACCACGTACGAGTCCCTATTCATTCCAAGGCTTGAAAACAGAAGGCCTAGTAATGATGCGCAAAGCGGCCGACGCGCACGGATTAGCGGTAGTTTCTGAAATCATGAGTATTGACAAAGTAGATGAGTTCAACGACTACGTCGATATTTTTCAAGTAGGAACCCGCAACATGCAGAACTACCCGTTACTGCGTGCCTTGAGTAAAAATAACAAACCCGTTTTATTGAAACGCGGCATGAGCAGTACTATTGAAGAATGGTTATTGGCCGCTGAATACATTGTTTCTGGTGGAAATGAAAAAGTAATTCTTTGCGAACGCGGCATACGTACTTTTGAAACCGCTACTCGCAATACCCTTGATTTATCTGCCATTCCATTAGTAAAAAACCTGAGTCACCTACCCATTATTGTAGACCCTAGTCAGGGTACTGGAGTAAGAGAGTTGGTTTCACCCATGAGTGCTGCAGCCATAGCCGCTGGTGCCGATGGATTAATTGTAGAGGTTCACAATCAGCCCGCAGAAGCACTTAGTGATGGGGAACAGAGCATTTATTTAGACCAACTAGAAAAATTGATCTTGAAACTCTCTCAAATCGCAGCAATTAATGAAAAACGCTTCGATTTTCAATCTCCTAACGTGAATATCCCTTCTTAATTTTTTTTTCAGCCCCGCCACTATTATCTTCGGGGGCTGAGCATGAGTAAAGATAAACAATCATGGGGAACCCGCGTCGGTTTGATACTGGCGATGGCGGGTAACGCCGTAGGTCTTGGAAACTTCCTTCGATTTCCCGTTCAAGCTATAAATAACGGTGGTGGAACCTTCATTATACCTTATTTAGTGTGCTTTTTCTTAATGGGAATACCCCTTTTATGGATAGAATGGTCTACCGGGCGTTTTGGTGGTAGAAATGGCAATCATTGCACTCCGTTTATATTAGACAATATGGGCAAAAAGCGTCTTTGGAAATATATTGGGGTATTCGGAATCTTTACCAATATTGCTGTAGCCGCGTATTACACTTATATTGAAAGTTGGACTTTAAGCTATGTTTTTCATTCCTTAAAACAAACGTTTAGCGGCTTAAATCAATTTGAAGTAGCCCAATTATTTGGCCGTTATGTTGACCTAAACACCAATACCATGGGCATTCCTTTTGAGCCTGTGGTTATTTATATTTTCTGTTTGGCCATAAACGTGTACATACTTTCAAAAGGACTGGAAGGCGGTGTTGAGAAGGTAGCTAAAATAGGGATGCCTTTGTTAATTGCCTTCGGCGTTTTTCTTGCGGTGCGCGGTCTTACTTTAGGAAGCAACGGCGCTCCAGCAGGTTGTACCGACTGTAATGCCTTTTTAGGGTTGGATTTCTTATGGAAACCAGACTTTAATAACCTTTGGGATGCCAAAGTATGGTTGGCGGCAGCCGGACAAATATTTTTCACGCTTTCCGTGGGTATGGGAACCATACATTGTTATGCTGCTTATGTAAAACCCAAGCAAGATGTGGCTTTAAACGCCATGGCCGCAGGTTGGATGAATGGCTTTGTTGAAATCGTATTAGGGGCCTCTATTGTAATTCCTATCGCCGTTGGATATCTCGGATTAGATTGGGTAAAAGAAAATGCTTCCTTTTCTATGGCATTTCAAACCATGCCCTATTTATTTGGAAAATGGGGAACGGCTTTGGCCACCGCCGCAGGTTTTATGTGGTTCGGGCTTTTGTTTTTCGCTGGAATTACTTCATCATTAGCTATGGGAACTCCTTGGATGGGTTTCATGCAAGACGAATTTGGATACAGTATTAAAAAATCAGCCATTACTTTCGGAATCGTGACGCTCATCATGGGACTTCCCACTGTACTTTTCTTCAAAGAAGGCGTTTTTGATCAATATGATTACTGGGCGGGAACCGTAGTTTTGGTGGTTTTTGCACTTGCCGAAAGCATTTTATTCGGTTGGATTTTTGGAATCGACAAGGGTTGGGACGAAATCAATCAAGGCGCAGATATCACCCTTCCTAAAATATACAAGCCCATTTTAAAGTATATTACCCCAACGATGCTCTTGATCATTTTCGTTGGTAGTTTGGTTTTACCTAAGAACAACGATTGGGAAAAAGCCTTTAAAGAAGAGTGGGTTTTTGACGAATCTAATAGCATAATTGGACAAATAACGAACAGCGATATCAAACACAATCGCGATTGGTTCTCGACCGTATATGAAGCCCCTTCCGATGGAATAATTACCGAAGTTATACCTGGTGAAGAAGGTATATTACCCGTAATCGTCATTGGCGAAGTACCCAAAAGCCCATTGATTTCTTTAGACCAACTCAGTACTATCGAAAATACCAAGCAAGTGGAGCTGAGCAATGTAGATGATGTTATAGATGTAAAGCCTGGACAAATAATTCAAGCGGGTTTCCCTATTGCGCAGGGTTGGCATGTAAATCCTATCTTTTACAGAGGTTTTGCCCGAATGATGCTGTTGGGATTATTTCTCTATTTAGCCATTTTGGTACACCTCGCTAACAAAAAAAGAAAGTTAAAACAATGAGCAACGGCGCATTAATTACCATGATATTAACGCAGTTATTCGTAACTGCCGTTACCGGTTACTTTTTCTATAAAGTGCTTAAAACACCTAATAAAGAAGAAGATTAGTATCAAAAAAAATGCAAATGTAACTGTTTGCCTATGAAACAACATCGAGTATTCACTTACATAAATACTCGATGCTATTATTCTTTGAAATAGTCTTTTTAGATTATTTAATTACTCCGAGCTCCCTACCTACTTTGGTAAAAGCAGCAATGGCTTTATCTATGTGCTCAGGGGTGTGCGCGGCAGACAACTGTACGCGGATTCGAGCTTGATCTTTAGGAACTACTGGATAAAAGAATCCTATCACATAAATGCCTTCTTCGAGCAATTTATCGGCCATTATTTGACTCAATTTTGCATCGTAAAGCATAATGGGAACAATGGCACTGGCGCCGTCTTTAAAGTCAAAACCAGCCGCTTTCATTCCCGCTTTGAATTGGTTCACATTTTGTTCCAAACGATCTCGCAATTCGGTAGTTTCCGTAAGCATATTAAGCACCTCAATACTTGCCCCTACAATACTTGGCGCTAGGGAATTCGAAAACAAATAAGGACGTGATCTCTGCCTTAATATTTCAATAACTTCCTTCTTACCGGTAGTATAACCACCCATAGCACCACCTAGGGCCTTGCCTAAAGTTCCTGTTATAATATCTACCTCGCCATGTACTCCACAATATTCAGGAACACCTTTACCCGTAGCTCCTATGAAACCCGCCGCATGGCATTCGTCGGTCATAACCAATGCATCATATTGTTTACCTAGGGCCACGATTTTATCCAATTGGGCTACATATCCATCCATCGAGAATACCCCATCGGTTACTATGATTTTGAAACGGGCACCGTCTGCATTGGCTTGTTGCAATTGTGCCTCTAGGTCGGCCATATTGTTATTCTCGTAGCGGTATCGTTTTGCTTTACACAAACGCACTCCATCTATAATGGAAGCATGGTTTAAGCTATCAGAAATAATGGCATCTTCAGCACCAAATAAGGGCTCAAATACCCCACCGTTGGCATCAAAGGCAGCCGCATAAAGTATGGTGTCTTCTGTGCCATAAAACTCGGCTATTTTACGCTCAAGTTCCTTGTGAATGTCTTGGGTTCCGCAAATAAACCGCACGCTACTCATTCCGTATCCGTGCGTATCAATTGCGCGTTTGGCGGCATCTACAACACGAGGGTGGCTGCTCAAACCCAAATAATTATTCGCACAAAAATTCAGCACTTTTTGTCCGCCCTCTAATGTAATTTCAGCATCTTGTTCCGAAACAATAATCCTTTCACGTTTTAAAAGTCCCGCTTCTTGAATGTTTTTAAGCTCGTTTTCTAGGTGTTGTTTTAATGATCCGTACATGCGTGTTTGTTATAAGTTATGACTGCAAAAATAACGAAGAAAGTATACAGCTTTTTAAAAGGTCTCAAATAAATGGCAATATCTCTTCGAGCCAGTTTCTATGGTTTCCTAAACGAGGCACCTTGTTCTGTCCACCCAGCTTCCCCTTAGATTCCAACCAACGCTTGAACGTAAGCGGACTCGCCAAATGCACAAAAGGTTTTTTCATGAGAATGTCTCCTACCCTTTTACCCGCATAATCGCTATTCACCGCCTTCAGTTCCTGATCAAAAACCCCTATAAACTCCTCAAGGGAATCGGGATTTTGCTCAAATTCAAAAATCCATTCGTGACCTTCTCTACCCGTTTCAAAGCAAGGAGCTCCTGTATAATCCACTACGCGTAATCCGAGTTTTTTGCACGTTTCGGTTACCGCCGTTTCGGCATTATCCATAATTAATTCTTCCCCAAAAGCATTGATAAAAAGCTTGGTTCTTCCTGTTATCTTGAATAAATATGGTTCAGTTTGTGTGAATTCTACAGTATCACCAATGACATATCGCCACAAACCAGAATTATTGGTCACCACTATTGCATAGCCCACTCCAACTTCTACTTCCCAAAGGGGAATACAATAATCGGGACCTTTGTTCACCGGATAAAATTCATAAAATACCCCGTGATGTGTCATAAGTAGTAAATCGCGTTGATCTTTATAGGCTTGCACACCAAAGAATCCTTCACTGGCGTTATAGGTTTCGATGTATTTCATGTGCTCACCTGGAATCAACCTTTTGTAATTTTCACGATACGGCTCAAAACTCATGCCGCCGTGAATAAAAAGTTGCAGATTAGGCCAAACTTCATGAATATGATTCTTACCAGAAATTTCAAGAACCCTATTCAACAAAACCATACCCCATGTGGGGGCTCCCGAGATACTCGTTACATTCTCATTTAAGGTTGCCCGCGCCATTTTCTCTACCTTATCCTCCCAATTATCCATAACGGCTATGGTTAAATCGGGTGTGCTTTTGTGATTCGCCCAAGACGGCATATGAACCATAAGTATGGCGCTGAGGTCTCCGACATAAGCCTTGCCATTCATTTCATTCATTTTGTGTGTTCCGCCTATTAAAATGCCTTTACCGTCAAAAATATCGGCATTGGGATAAAAGGAATGAAACTGGGTTAAGGGTTCTTTACTGCCTTTAAAATGAGTATGTTCAAGCGCTTCGTATGTAATGGGTATAAACTTTGATTCGTTGCTAGTGGTGCCCGAACTTTTTGCAAACCAGGTAATATCGGCAGGCCACAAAAGTTGCTGTTCACCGTCCATAGTGCGTCTTATATAGGGCTTAAGCTCTTCATATCCTACTACGGGTAAGGCAATCTTGAACTCTTCGTAAGTGAGTTTGCCATCAATCCCGAAATTTTGCCCGTA
>CBFHXF010000041.1:0-4581 GCA_965659745.1 Bacteroidia bacterium | reverse complement strand
TTCATATCCTACTACGGGTAAGGCAATCTTGAACTCTTCGTAAGTGAGTTTGCCATCAATCCCGAAATTTTGCCCGTACTCTATTCGACCCAGTTTGTCGACAAAATATTCTAATAAATCTTCTTGATTTTTTCGAGCGTTATGCGCTAATTCCCAAAGTTCTTGATGTCTTTGTTTAAAGTACCAACTTATAGCGCTTGAAATCATAATTTTTGCAAATGCAAAGTGGCGATTTTCTTTGTAAGTATCAAGCGTTGAACTCGCTTTTTTCAACGATTCCGTCTCTTAAGCGGATTATTCGTTTGGCATGTTGCGCAATATCTTCCTCATGTGTTACCAAAACAATGGTGTTTCCCCCGTTATGAATTTCGTCAAAAAGGGCCATAATTTCATGAGATGTTCTAGTATCTAAGTTACCTGTAGGCTCGTCTGCCAATAAAATACTTGGATTGTTTACGAGCGCCCGGGCTACTGCCACCCGCTGTCTTTGTCCACCGGATAATTCATTTGGCTTGTGATTCATCCGATCACCCAAACCTACTTTAATCAAGACCTCTTTAGCGCGCTCTTCTCTTAATTTTTTTGGCACACCCGAGTAAACTAAGGGCAACGCCACATTATCAATAGCGTTCATGCGATTCAATAAGTTAAATGTCTGAAAAACAAAGCCAATTTCTGCATTGCGCACTTCACTTAATGCCGCGTCTGACATTTTACTTACTTCTTTGTTATTGAGCCAATAATCGCCATTGGTTGGTGTATCTAAACAGCCAATTATGTTCATTAATGTGCTTTTGCCAGAACCCGAAGGACCCATAAGCGCGGCATACTCTCCTTTTTCAATTTTAAGGTCGATGCCGTTTAACGCAAAAACCACTTGTTCGCCTAATTGATAACGCTTGGTTACGTTGCTAATATCAATTAGAGATTTAATCATGTTGTTCGATTACTTTAGGCACTCTGAAAAAGTCGCTATCACTTTTCGGCGCGTTTTTCAATGCATCGGCTTTGGTAATCTCTTGAATTACTTCGTCATTTCTTAGAACGGTATGACTTTCACTCATATAAATAAGCGGTTCTACGTTGGTGGTATCTACCTCTTTCAATTTCTCACACATCGCTAAAATATTCTCCAAGTCTTGTCGGATGTTTTCCTTTTCATTTCCTTCAAAGGAGAGGCGCGACAAATGTGCTAATGTATCGATTTTCTCGTCGGTTATTTTCATACTATTTTAGCTTCTATTAAATCTTTATTTATGATCGAATATACCTTTTCTGCTAGGTCTTTGGCATCGTCAATCGATAAGTCTTTGGTTTGAATCGGTACATGTACTTTCATCCTCATTTTACCAGGAGACATAAAGTTGGTAAACACATTAAAACGCTTCATGTTATCGAAGATGGTAACCGGCACAACGGGCAAACCTTTTTCTATGGCCAATTTAAACGCACCTAATTTTAGGGGATATTTCATAACAGGAGCGTTGTCTGGTATTCTACCTTCAGGAAAGATAAGCAAACTTGCCCCTTTATCTAGTTTTTCGCCTGCTTTCAGAAAGGCCTCATGCGAGTTTCTCAAACTTTCTCTTTTCACCGGCACGTCAATGGTTTTAAACCAAATATTAAATAATGGAATTTTGCTTAATTCCATTTTAGCCATAAAAAAGTTAAACGTGGGTAAAAAACCACCCATTAACACGATATCGAGATAGGAAATATGATTGGCACAAAAAACGTATTGTTGTTGGGGATCGATGCGCTGCTCATACCTAACATCGGGAAACATTCCCGTGAGTAAACTCGCCACATGAGCCCAGAATTTGCGGATTTTATCGGCGTAATAATACGTACTTTCTCGGGAGAGCAAAACCCACAATAAAGGATATAATAACAAAAAAACACCTATGAAAACAATACCATAGAATCCCATGTAAACATATCCTAAATACTTTTTGATCATCTTTTTTTCTTTGCAATATACACCAATAGAGTAATAATCATAGAAAGAGATAAGTACATCTGTATTTCAAAGCTGGCATAGGTACCTACTTTCAATTTTTCTTCTAAGTTTTCTATAGCCGTAGCCCTTTTTTCTAGTTTCAACTTTTCCGTAGATAGTGAAGTATCTTTAGCAATATAGGCATCAATAGCTTGAATTTGGCTATTTTTAAAATGTTCAAATTGAACAGGTTGGTTGCTTTGAATATGTTTGTAAACAGCTACATTGCACAAAGCGGCAATTAAGGCCATTGTTAAACTGGCAAAAAGTGTTTTTCCTAAGGTTACAGGCGTTTCTGAGTCTTCCACCATGAAGCTTTTAACTAATAAAAAGACCCCAATACCTAAGATGAAGATATTGCCTAAGGTAGGCACTGCGGATACAAAGTTGCGGTGTAAATATAATTGATTGAGGAAATTAATCAATAACATGCTGGCACTTAACGAGCCAAAAGCAACACCATAAACGATCACACGTTTTAACATGTGGACAAAGGTACGGAGGATTTGATTTTATATGAATGGAAATTAATGACAAACAAAAGGCCGGTTGCAACCGGCCTTTTGAATGGGCAAGAATCAGGATTCTTCGCCTTCATCTGGACGGTTGTACTCATCGAAATTATATTCGGGGAGTAAGTTGGACTTCACATGACCTATGGTTTCATTTAACGCATCAGAGAACTTATTAAAGTCTTCTTTATACAAATGAAGCTTGGTTTTCGTGAAGGAGCCATCGTCGAATCGGCTTCTTTTACTCTCGGTGATAGTAATGTAAAAATCGTTATTTCGTGTGGCTTTCACATCAAAAAAATACGTACGTTTACCCGCTCTCACACGACGAGAGAAAATGTCTTCCTGGTGATCTTGATCTTTGTAGTTGTCTTCATGCATAGGCATACCTTTCGTTTTTGTTTATTAGCAAATATGCAAAAAATATTGAGCTTCACCTCAATTTCATGACTTTTTTATGAAGGTTTTTAGACACTTTTTGTAACCTTTCCATTTTATTGCACACAACATTTATATAATCAAGTAAGTGTCACGCCGCCACTAAGACTCAAGTGATTGATTTTCAAACAACCAAGAATAATAATCGTTTGTTTCAACAAGTATTTCGTGGGTGCCCTTTCCACTCAAGTTTCCGCTATCTAAAACCCAAATTTCATCGGCTTTTAATATGGGTGCAATACGATGGCTACTCATAATAATAGTTTTACCCTTTAGGGCTATTTTTAACTTATCGATTATTGCCGCTTCCGTTTCCGCATCTACCGCACTCAAACAATCGTCAAATATGTACACATCGGCATTGCGCATTAAAGCTCTTGCCAGCGACATCCGTTGTTTTTGTCCGCCAGATAATGAAACGCCACGTTCTCCAATTACGGTGTCTAAACCTTTAGGAAATTGCGCAATATCTTGACCTAACGAGGCAAATCCGATTACTTTTTGCAATTCTTCTTCGCTTACTTCAGATTCGCTGCCAAAAAGGATGTTCTCTCTGAGCGTATCGCTGAATAAAAATGTATCTTGTTGAACATAAGCCACTTTCGAACGAAAGGCCGAAAGCGCAAAATCCGACATGGCCGTATCATCCACACCGTAGAATCCTTTTTGGAGTTCTAACTGCCTCGTTAGCAACTGAATCAAAGTGGTTTTCCCGCTTCCTGTTTTCCCTACAAGACCAATAAACTGACCTTTTGGAATTTCGAGCTCAATATCTTGGAGTGCTGGATAATCTTTATCTAAATACTGGTAATGAGGTACTTTTAGGGTTAACTTTTGGAAATCTGGGAACGGCGTTAACCCAGTATCGGGTTGTTCGGGTTCGTTTAAAAATTCGTTTATTCTTTTTTGACTTGCACTTGCCTTTTGCACTAATGCGGTGGTCCAGCCCAAGCTGGCTACTGGCCAAATAAGCATATTTAAATAAATGATGAACTCAGCCACATTTCCCGGTGTAAAACGACCTGCTTTAACCTCCCATCCGCCTATGTATAAAACCAAAATGGTACTCAAGCCCATGAGAAGGGTCATTAAAGGAAAAAATATGGCGTTTACTTTGGCTAGTTCCAGATTCTTAGATTGAAATACTTTACCGGACTCCAAAAAATCATCATTGAAATGCCGTTCTGCACCAAAGGATTTAATAATCCGAATTCCCGCAAACGTTTCTTGCGCTTTTGTTGTAATTAGCGAAAGCTGCTCTTGGATACGCTTATTACCGATATTGATTTTCTTACTCACTATATATATGGAATAAGAAAGAAATGGAAGAGGCAATAACACCCAAATGGTTAACGACGTATTAATCATCAGCATTTGGGCCACTATCATGATAAAAGAAAACAATACATTGGCAAAATACATTATCGAAGGACCTATGTACATGCGCACGTTCGATACATCCTCAGAAATACGCGACATTAAATCGCCCGTGTAATGGTTGCGGTAAAACTCCTCACTAAGTCGTTCGTATTTTTGAAATATCTCATTTTTCTGATCGTACTCAATATTCCTTGAGGTAACAATCAAGGTTTGACGCATCAAAAACAAAAATATACCCTTTAACAAGGAAGC
>CBFHXF010000040.1:0-18504 GCA_965659745.1 Bacteroidia bacterium | reverse complement strand
GTCATACCTGGTTGGAAGTTTTTCGAGATAACGATTCCGGTGTGTTTTTCGATGTTATTGAATTTAATAAAACGGGTAACCTTGGATTCTTAATGGGCGATCCTTTACCGTCAAATCCTGATTATTTCTATTTTCGGGTGAGTTTAGATTCGGGTGACCATTGGATTGAGTTAGCAAACGGTAAATGGAATCATATTTCCCCCAAATTAGATGCCCTTTTTGCAGCAAGTGGCTCCTCAGTGAGAATCCTTGACTTTGATTATGACGATAAGAAAGGTATTATATCTCTAAGGTTAGTTATGGGAGGTGGGGGCTCAAATGGGGCTTCCATTCGTATGGCTCATATAAATTGGAATTCGTATGGTGAATTGTTAAACGAAAAAATTACAGACATTCCTTTAAACTTGCCTTCAGGAAAGGGATGGGGCGTTTATGGGTTGTCTCAGGTTATGAATAATCAAATAGTTGTAGCAGGTGGACATTGGCAATTTCCAAATGGTCGATTGCAAGCCCACGATTCTTTAAAGATAAAAAAACAGGACTGTGATGATGGTTTGTATTTATTGAGGTTTTCTAATGCAACAATGAGCCTTCGCCCTCTAAAATTGTGTAATTACGTTTCTGGTACCACCTTTATTTCTGAGAGTGAGATTATTTCTGTTGGAACGAGTGGCATTTCCAAGCTTCAATTTCCCCGAAAGCGTTCAGATGGGACAGCAAATCTTAGTTGGGATGTAAATCAACTTGGAATAACAGAATACGTAACAAATTCAATGAGTTCATTAACTAAACCTTTCAATGGATTGAATTCTGTATCTGTTTCAGAACGTTATGTGTGGATAATAGGAAGTGGTCCTAAGTACTCATTATTGCGAATCCCTAAATCGGTGTATACAACGCATTAGATAAATTTGTAATTGCGGATTTTTCTTTATATTTGCATTGCTAACAAGCGTTAGTTAGTTATGACCCGTAAAGAGCAAGTTCGCAAAAAAGCAGTCCATTTGATGAAGTTTCATGGCTTCAGTGGACTTACTATGCGTTTATTGGCGAAAGAATTGGGAATAGAAGCCGCGAGCATATACAATCATATCAAATCAAAAGATGAAATCTTAGAAACGGTGTGTTTTGACTTAGCCAAAGAATTTGAATTGGCGGTGCTTGAGGTAAACGATATCTATTTTAATGCAACGGAAAAGCTGCATATGTTAGTAACCGCTCATGTGAAAATCTTGTGTGCCGACCTCGATGCATCTACGGTATTTATGCACGAATGGCGCTATCTACCCGAAGAATCTAGACTGGAATTTATCGAGAAACGACGGAATTACGAACGAGAAATACGCAAAATAATCCAATTGGGCATCGATGAAGGTGATTTTGATGAAATTGATACAAAATACGCAGTAATAACCTTACTTAGTGCCATGAATGCCATCGTAGAATGGTATAACCCGAAAGGTCCACTTCAGCCCAATGAGGTAGCCGACCGCTTGTATAATTTTATTGGCAAAGCGCTAATGAAAAGTTTAGAGTTTAGAGTCTAGAGTAGAAAGTGTAAAGTATAAAATATAAAGTGTAAAGTATAAAGTGTAAAGAGTAGAGTATAACGTCTAAGTTAAACAGAAAAAGAACATTCAGATTGAGTTAACAAAAACAAGAAAATTCATAATTCACCATTCATAATTCATAATTCAAATAATATGTACGGAAACGCTTATATCGAAAACAATGGCCAAGAGAACAAGCTCACC
The DNA here is from genome assembly GCA_965659745.1 of Bacteroidia bacterium. GTDB lineage: Bacteria > Bacteroidota > Bacteroidia > NS11-12g > UBA955 > VMCP01. The sequence continues at coordinate 16,750 of CBFHXF010000040.1, read as the reverse complement.
GCCAATGAAGATCCTCAAAAATTAGCCGCTTTTGAAGCCCGAATAGCGGCAGGAGACAAAATTGAACCACACGATTGGATGCCCGCAGAGTATCGCAAACAGTTGATTCGAATGATTGAACAACATGCACATTCTGAAATAATAGGCTCTCTTCCTGAAGGTACATGGATTACCCGCGCTCCTGGATTTAGACGTAAATTAGCCCTAATGGCAAAAGTACAAGACGAAGTTGGACACGCACAACTACTCTATTCTGCTGCCGAAACCTTAGGTAAAAGCCGTGAAGATATGCTAAACGATCTAATTAACGGTAAAAGCAAATACTCAAACGTATTCAATTATCCAGCAGTTACCTGGGCCGACTCAGCCGTAATTGCATGGTTAATCGACGCCGGTGCTATCGTGAATCAATTGGCAAATTCTAAGGGAAGTTACGGTCCATACGTTCGCGCACTCGATCGCATCTGCGCTGAAGAATCGTTCCATTTAAAATACGGTCACGATAACGTAGTATTTCTTGCTACAGGAACGCCTAAACAACGCGAAATGGTGCAAGAGGCCTTGAACCGCTGGTGGGAACCCATCATGCATTTCTTCGGCCCTTCTGATAAAATGTCGGTTCATACCGAAGTATTGATGCGTTGGAAAGTTAAAATGGGTACTAACGATGAAATGCGTCAAACCTTCCTAGATATGTATGTTCCTAAAATTTGGGATCTAGGATTAACCGTTCCCGATGCCGGTTTGAAAAAGAACGAAGAATCAGGTAAATGGGAATATACCGAACCCAATTGGGAAGTATTCAAACAAGTAATAAACGGAAACGGACCTTGTAACAAAGAGCGTTTGGCAGTGCGACGTATGGCGGAAGAAAAAGGCCGCTGGGTACGCCGCGCATTATTGCAAAAAGACGCTCAATACGTAGCCCCACTATCCTAAACCAATCGCTATGAAAATTGAAAGCTTAGATCCAAGAATTAACCGCGCAGCCCTCGATGAAAATTCCCAAGACGGCGAACTGCACGCACTCGACCATTTTCAAACCTACGAGGTATTTGAACAGAAAAAGCGAGGCACCCACCACATGCACGTGGGCAGTGTGCACGCTCCCAATTCTGAATTGGCCATGATGTTTGCAAAAGAACAATATACCCGCCGGGGAAATTGTGTGAACCTTTGGGTAGTTAAAACATCTGAAATATTTGTAACGCAATATGAAGATGCCGATATGTTCGAAAATACCCCGTCAAAATTACACCGCGATCCTAATTCCTATAAGGTAATGGACCGCATTAAAGCGTTTAAGGAGCGCCAAAAAAATAACGCCTAATGGATTTTACTGAAAAACACGTAATGGGTCTGAAAGACCTATTGTATCGAATGGCCGATGACCTTTTGATACTCGGACATAGAAACTCAGAATGGACTGGTTTAGGTCCTATTTTAGAAGAAGATATTGCTTTTTCGAGCATGGCTCAAGACAAAATCGGACAGTCGCTGGCCTTGTATGAAATTCTTCATGAAATTGGAGAAAGCGATCCCGATACCGTTGCATTTACCCGCAACGCCGCTCAGTTTCACTCGTGTCACTTAGTGGAATTACCTATCGGTGAATACGATTTTTCATTGGTGCGCCATTTTTTCTTCGATCATCAAAGTGCCTTGCGCATCCAGATGCTCACTGAAACCGTTGTAGAGCCCTTGCAAATGGTAGCGCGCAAATTCCGTGGAGAAATCAAATACCATACCATGCATGCCGATTCTTGGCTTAAAACACTAGCCAACGGAACCGAAGAAGCAAAAATCAGAATGCAACAAGCCATAAATGAAACATTTCCTTACGCATTAGGCATGTTCGAACACTCTGATTATGAAGCAGACTTAATTGAAGCCGGTATATTTCCGGGGGAAGCTGTCCTGCAAGAAGCCTGGTTGCGTGTCGTTTCTGAAAAGTTGAACGCCTTTGGTTATACGCTACCCGATGTGAGTGACGTAGTGCCTTCAATGGGCGGAAGAAAAGGCCAACATACCGAGTATCTGCAACCCTTACTCGATGAAATGACCGAAGTGTTCAGTATTGACCCTAGCGCCGATTGGTAATATTTTGAACCAACGCGAATTACATATTCAAGAAACCTTAGAGATGGTGATGGATCCAGAAATCCCCACCATCTCTATTGTGGATTTGGGAATTGTCACTAAAATAATTTCCGAATCCGAACATAAGGCCTTTGTACAACTTACTCCTACATTCTCTGGCTGTCCCGCCTTGAAAGTAATGGAACAATTGGTGGCTGATGCCCTTAAACATGCGGGCTACAGTGAAGTAACGGTACATACTTCATTCGAAACACAATGGAATACCAATATGATTTCTGAAAAGGGGAGAGAAGCCTTATTGAAACACGGATTAGCACCCCCACCCAAACACGATGGGTATTTCGAGTTGGATGTTTTAAGCGATATCGCTTGTCCGCTCTGTGGAAGTAGAAATACGACCATGCATACTCCTTTTGGACCTACATTATGTCGCAGTATGCATTATTGCAAAAACTGCAGCAATGCCTTTGAAGCGTTCAAACCTGTTAGTTAATTACCTAAGTAATTGATATTAGTTTGAGGAATCTAAATAAAACTTTTCTGCATTAATCAAGTCCTCTGGGGTATCTACGGCAGGACCTTCATGATCGGTTTCTGCTACTTTAATTACGTAACCAAAATCTAGCCAGCGAAGTTGTTCGAGCATTTCTGTTTCTTCAAGAATGGTATTCTTAAGGAGTGAAAGGCGTTTTAAAAGCTTCCCCCGATAAGCATACATGCCGATATGTCGGTAATAATCAATATTGGTATTTCCCCGATTATAAGGAATAACGCTGCGACTGAAGTACATGGCAAACCCCGCTTTGTCGGTTATTACTTTTACAAGATTAGGGTTGTTTAGTTCTTCTAAAGGACCCATTTTCTTTTTCAAGGTAGCAATGTCGGTACTCTGGGACTGAAAACAAGCAACCAAATCTGTTACTTGGGTAGAGTTAATAAAAGGCTCGTCGCCTTGTAAATTAACCACAATATCGCATTCCCATTGCAATTTTTCATAGGCCTCGGCAATTCGATCGGTTCCGGTTTGATGGTCGCTACGGGTCATCACTACAGGAACCAAATGCGAAACGGCATCGGCAATTCGCTCGTCATCGGTAGCAACGGCTACGCCCACTGTTGGATTGCAAGCAATAGCGGCTTCCACCGTTCTAACAATCATGGGTTTACCTGCAATAAGGGATAAAGGCTTGCCCGGAAATCGCGTACTGGCGTAGCGGGCAGGAATGATGATTCCAAAAGTCAGGGGTTCCATTTAGGGTCTAAGGCTTTATTTGTAAGGCTTTCAATATCTTACTATGTATTTCATTATTCTCGTAAATACCTCCGAACAAATGCGACATAGGTCCGAATGCAAAAACAGGAACGGGAATACCGGTATGATGTTTGGTGCTAAACGCAAATTTTGCCTCTTTATTTTGTGTTTCTTCAAATAAACTTAATCCCCCTGTTTCATGGTCAGCGGTAATAATCACTAAAGTTTCACCATCTGCCTTGGCCCACTGACCTACTGCAGCGATGGTACTGTCAAAATCTAAGGTTTCAGAAATGACATATTCGGCGTCATTATCATGTCCGCCCCAGTCGATTTGACTGCCTTCCACCATTAAAAAGAACCCATTTTCGTTTTTGTCTAAATTTCGGATGGCCGCCATCGTTGCGTCTTTCAAGAAGCTTCCGCGACCTTCAGAATATTTCACTGGATGATTGGAAGTGTCATAAAATCCTACAAAATCGGAGGTGTCTATGGTATTAAAATCGGTGTTTTTATACAAGTAAGTGGCATAACCCAATTTATGCAAACGGGCAGTATCAAACAACGGAAATCCACCGCCAATGGCGATGTCTATAAATCCACCATAAAAATCTTCTACAATTTCTTTGTCCATGTATCGATTCACTTGATGCGCATAAAAGGAAGCAGGAGTAGCATGGGTAAGTCCGCAACTAGAAACTAAACCAGTAGATTTTCCTTTTACATGCAACATTTCAGATAAGGTAAAGGCAATACTCGTATCGGCGCGCAATCCAATGGCTTTGTTATAGGTTTTTTCTCCGATAGAAATAGCCGTAGCACCGGCTCCAGAATCGGTAATAAAATGACTTGCACTAGAAGTTTTACTCAAACCGAGATATTCGGATAAGGTATATACATGAAGAGGGTCTTTAACACGTGATTGGGCCGCACTCCATTGAGCCAATCCCGTACCATCGCCTATCATTAAAATCACATTCTTTACTTTAGGAGTAGGGGGTACTTCTTTTTTTATTTCCTCGGGGGAATTTTGAGCGGAAAGCACGCCGCTAACACCTAATAAGAAGGCACTGAAAACCAAAAAACGCATGTGCAAAAATAGTGCTTTTTGAAAGGCTTCAGATGAAGATAAGAATAAGAACTTATAAACGAAGTGTGCCCAATCACGTTTCTTTTGTGGGACTAATTGTATTTTTGTTTCAAAGTTTTCTATCATGAACGGATTTTTTCAAATACCAAAAGCAAAGAACGAGCCAGTGTATGACTATGCACCCGGCACCGCAGAGCGTCAAAAACTTCAAAATGCCCTTGCAAAATGGCGTTCTGAAGTACAAAATATCCCTATGTTTATTGGGGGGAAGGAAATAAGAACGGGTATCGTACAACAAATTTTCCCACCTCATGACTTGGCTCATAAAATCGGCGAATTTCATATTGGAAACGACGAACATGCGCGTATGGCTATTGATGCGGCATTAGCGGCGAAAGAATCGTGGGAATCTATGCCATGGGAGCAGCGCGCGGCTATCTTTTTGAAAGCAGCCGATTTATTTGCAACCAAATATCGTTACGATATCAATGCGGTCACCATGTTGGCACAAAGCAAAAATGCCTATCAATCTGAAATCGATGCGGTTTGTGAATTGGTAGATTTTTTGCGCTTTAACGTGCAATATATGGCTGAGATTTATGCTGAACAGCCCGGTGAAAACAGTCCTGGTATTTGGAACCGCCTTGAATACCGTCCGCTAGAAGGATTCGTATTTGCGGTTACCCCTTTTAATTTTACGGCTATCGCGGGAAATCTCCCAACGGCTGCGGCTATGATGGGTAATGTGGTAGTTTGGAAACCGGCCGATACCCAAGTGTATAGTGCCAATTTGTTGATGCGTGTGTTTAAAGAGGCCGGATTGCCCGATGGAGTAATCAATTTGATTTATGGCGATGGACCTACTATCGGAGATGTGGTTTTCAATCACCGTGAATTATCTGGATTGCATTTTACGGGAAGCACTCAAGTGTTCCGTCATATGTGGAAGACCATCGGCATGAACATTGAAAAATACAGAAGCTATCCGCGTATCGTTGGAGAAACGGGTGGTAAGGATTTCGTTTTGGTGCATCCTTCAGCTCATGCTGATGTGGTGAGCACGGCCTTATTACGCGGTGCTTTTGAATTCCAAGGACAAAAATGTTCTGCTGCCTCACGGGCTTATATTCCCCAAAGTTTATGGCCAACGGTAAAAGAACAACTTCTAGCAGAATTGAAAACCATCAAAATAGGTCCAACGGAAGATTTTACCAATTTTATCAATGCGGTTATCGACGAAAAAGCATTTGATAAAATTGCAAATTATATCGACAATGCCAAAAAAGACGGTGTTGATATTATAGCCGGTGGCGGTTACGATAAAACCAACGGATATTTTATTGAACCTACCGTTATTGTGGCCAATGATCCCAAGTACACCACTATGTGTGAGGAGATTTTCGGTCCTGTACTCACCATTTATGTGTACGATGACAGTCAATGGCAGGAAATGTTAAAATTAGTAGATAGCACTTCTGAATATGCCTTAACAGGAGCTGTTATTGCGCAAGATCGCTATGCTATTTCAGAAGCAACTTGGGCTTTGAGAAATAGTGCGGGTAATTTCTATATTAACGACAAACCAACGGGTGCAGTAGTAGGACAGCAGCCTTTTGGAGGTGCAAGAGGAAGCGGAACTAATGATAAGGCCGGAGCAAAAGTAAATTTACTTCGCTGGGTAAGTCAACGTACCATCAAAGAAACGTTCAATCCGCCAACGGATTACCGTTATCCTTTTTTGGGATAATGGCAATAGCCTAAAGAGAATGTAGGCTGAAAAAAAATAAAAAAGGCTTCCGATTGGGAAGCCTTTTTTTTGGGTGGAGAATGCCGGAGTCGAACCGGCGACCTCTTGCATGCCATGCAAGCGCTCTAGCCAGCTGAGCTAATCCCCCAATTGGACTGCGAAAGTAACATTTTTGTGATGATTTGCAAAATTTAATAACAAGAGATTATGTTGCGATTTCCGCAAATCTTTTTTGAATAAACTGACATCCAGCCTACAATCGAACCAAAATAACGAATCAAAAAAGTGTATTTTCGTGCTAACAATATGAAAGTCTTCAAATTCATCTTCGGCCTTATTGCCATTTGCAGTATTAATATTCAGGCCGCTTTCGTTAATCCGAATTCGGCCAAATCAGTGGCTCAACAATTTTTGAGCTCACAACACGGTGTCACGGTGGACCAAGAACTAATTTCCCTTCACAAGGAAATGCAGGTAAATAATCAAACTTTAGTCTATGTTTTTAACCTCGCTCACAACCAGAATCGAGCCTTTGTAATGGTTGCTGCTGATGATATTGCACGTCCTATTTTAGGTTATTCTCTGGAAGATACTTTTAGTTATCAAAATGCACCCGATCACGTAATCGCTTGGATTTCAGATTATGAAAAAAGTATTCTCTGGGGAATCCAAAATGACATCGACGCAACTGAAGACATTAAACGAGCATGGGATCAATTGCGAAATCAAAAAAACATAATAGGTAAAAGACGGGGTTCCGTTTCTCCAATTGTGAAAGCAAAATGGAATCAAGTTCCCTATTACAACGATTTATGTCCTTTAGATGGCACCAAAAGATCCGTTGTTGGTTGCGTGGCTACTGCTATGGCTCAAGTAATTCACCATTGGCAATACCCTATTAAAGGGAGCGGTTTTCACTCCTATAGCCACAGTAAATTAGGTACCATATCCGCAAATTTCGGGAATACTACCTATGATTACAGCAATATGCCTACCGCAATTAATACTAGAAATAACGATGTAGCCTTGTTGAATTTCCATTGTGGGGTGGCAGTTGAAATGAATTACAGTGCCCAATCAAGTGGAGCCTATGTGATTTCAGCAGCTTCGCCTGTTACGCATTGCGCCGAATATGCGTTTAAAAAGTACTTTAATTATCCAAGTGCAGTAAATGGACAGCTTAGAGATAATTTTTCAACCAGCAGCTGGATAGCCAAAGTAGATAGTGAACTAGATAATGGCAGACCTATTATTTACGCGGGATTTGGAAATGGTGGCGGACATGCATTTCTATTTGATGGTTATGACAACGCGGGTAAATACCATGTGAACTGGGGTTGGGGCGGTGCTTATAATGGGTATTTTGAAATCGATGCACTCAATCCTGATGGATTGGGAACCGGAGGCGGAACCGGAAGCTATAACAGCGGTCACCAGGCTATATTCGGTATTGAGCCTCCAGATAATACTGCAACCGATGCATCGTTATCTATGTATGCCAATGTTTCCTTAAGCGCATCGAGAATTTCTTATGGTCAACCATTCAGTATTTCTACCAATGCGGCCAATGTGAGCGGGAAAGATTTTTCCGGTAGTTTAGCCATTGCCGTTTTTGATGATTCTTTCAATTTTGTGGAATTTGTGGGAGAAATGAACAATGTTTCCCTAAAAGACAATTTCGCATTTAACTCCTTGAGTTTCGAATCTGATGGCGTTTTAGCGATGTTGCCAGGAGAGTATCATTTATATCTCTGTTATAAGAATAATGGAGGCGATTGGAAAATCGCCAATGATTATAGTACCTATACGAATTATGCGGCTTTGGAAGTGTATTACAACAGTGATATTGAATTGTATAGCGATTTAACAGTGACTTCGGGTAGAATTAAAAAAGGACAAACCGCAACCGTTAGTTTTAACGTTGCAAATACAGGTTCCTCTACATTTAAAGGATCTTATGCCGTAGCCTTATATAACATGGACGGGTCCTTTGCACAATTAATCGGCACTTCAACCGATAATAACGGCTTACCTGTGAATTCCTATTATACGAACAATCTTGTTTTAACAAGTCCTGCTATCGATGTAGATCCAGGAACCTATTTGTTGGCAGTGCAATATCAAGAGGCAGGAGCCACCACTTGGACATTAGTGGGGTCTTACTACAAGGTGAACCCTATTAAAGTAATCGTGGAAGAAGCTCCAATTAAAGCCGATCCTTACGAACCCAATAACGACGTCTTAAATGCGTACAAAATTAATTTCACCTATTCCAATAATAGCAGCTCTTGGAATACCAATATAAGTAACATTCACCTCGAAAGTGATGTCGATTATTATCGAATTGATTTCGAAGATGAATACATGTACACAATGGAAGTAAAAGTGAGCGACTTAAATAAGTCTTTCAATGGAAAAGATTATTCATTGGATGCCCGTTTTTCGCTATCAGACGACGGCGTGTTTTGGTCGCCTGCTTATGTAAATGAATTGACTCAAGCCCTAAAGGTTAATGGTAAAGATAAAGATTATGTTTTGATACGCGTGGTACCCGCCTTTGCAGGACTTACGGGAGATTATGATTTGTACGTAAACCTACAACGCGAATCAACGGCCTCACTAAACACCCCTACTTTTACAACAAAATTGCACCCTAACCCGGCCACCAATCTATTAACGCTAAGCTCTGATATTAACATTGAAAATGCAGTATTTCAAATACACGCTATAAGCGGCGCTTTATGTTTAGAAGGCAATTTGAATGCACAAAACCAAATTAATATCGAACATTTGGCTAGCGGATTATATGTATTGGGAATTAATTCGGTAAATGGGGTTCAACATATTCAATTCATTAAAGAATGAGTCGTAATTCATTGATGACCGCATTGGTTCTTTTCGGATTAATCAGTGCTTGTGGTACCCGAAAACAAAAAGGATTAGAACCTAAGGTAATTCCACTTTCTGTAACCCTAGAAAAAAACGACCTAAGCCTCGTACGCGATGACGGTTTCAACGAAGAATTACAATTGTCTGAGGTTCCAATAACGCCAATTAGTTCAGAAGCTCTAAATTCAAAACCCCTAAATGCGGTGTTGGTATTGTATCGTATACAGCCCAGTGAGATGTCCAATCATGTGCCTATTAGAACTTCGATTCCCCAAATAGGCACAACAGATAATCCTAATATATTAATAGTTAATGCCTATCCAGCTCCTTCTGATATGAACGAGAATTCGGGACCCATACCTTTGAATAATGGATACTTTTTGGATAGATCGGGCTTTGTGGGAGCGGGAACTCGATTTCTAGACCTTCATTACAATGAATATAAAAAGGTGTCGGATGACAGTTTAAACATTAATTGGTTCTCAAATCACGTAATTCCAAGTGATGCTATGCAATTTGAATGGTTTTCGTGCGAATGCAATAAGGGAGATGAGGCTGCCAATGTGAAGCTGCTCAATTCTATGATTAATAAAGGAATTGAATCATTCAAACATCCTGAAATTAGCACGCAAATACATCCGCGTTTTGGAGCGGAATTTCCAAAGAAATAATTTGTTAATTGTCAGTTGTTAATGATCAATTGTTAATTGTCAATGGTCAATGGTTAATTGTCAATTGTTTATGATTGATGTGACCTTGCCTGAATGTTGGTTGTCACTATTTCATCAACTTTCAGCTTTGTTAAATCAAGTGTAAGGTCTTTTTTATTGGTTGTTTGGGATTTGAGGGTTTCAATTCTAGTAGGGTCATTCAGGCAAGGTGAAATTAACAACTCACAATTAACCATTAAAAACAATGGTTACCGCTTGTTCAATTTCAGGATGCAAACTTTTGGCTACCGGACATGTATGGGCAATGCGTTGAAGTCCTTCGCGCTGCCGTTCCGTGGCTTCCTCCGAAAGGGTGATGTGGATATCGCTAATTATTTTTATGATGCGTCGCGGATTTGAGTCCATTACCTTTTGGGTACTCGCTGTAATTAAAGGGATGTCAAATCCCTTAAGTTGAGCGTAAATTCCCATTGTGGTAATAATACAAGTCGTCAAACTTAATGCGCACAAATCTGTGGGGGAAAATGCCGACCCTTTGCCTTGATTATCGACCGGCGCATCTGTAAAGATTTCGGTTCCGCTCTTTTCATGAATATTGGAGCAGCGAAGTTCTCCCAAATAAGTCGTAGTAAATGAGGCCATAAAATTTTCATCAAAACTACGCAATATTCATTTACATTCCCTACTTTTGCACTGCAAATAACCACACCGCTTAATCTGTTATTTGCCATGTCATATTCCAACAAAATCTTATTAGAAGGACTTACTTTCGACGACGTATTGGTCGTGCCTCGTTACTCTCAAGTTTTACCTCGTGATGTAGATACGCGTACCAAATTTACCCGTAATCTTTACTTGAATACTCCAATTGTAGCCGCCGCTATGGATACGGTGACCGAGAGTAAATTGGCAATAGCAATGGCACGTGAAGGAGGAATTGGCATCATTCATAAAAATATGAGTATTGCCCGCCAAGCAGAAGAAGTTAAAAAAGTGAAGCGTTCCGAAAGTGGTATGATTCTAGATCCTATTACTCTCCATGCAAATGCAACTTTGGGTGAGGCCGTATCATTGATGCGCGAACATAAAATTGGAGGAATCCCAGTTGTAGATGCCGATAACAAATTAATAGGTATCATTACCAATCGCGACTTGCGCTTTGAGAAAGATTTGAGTAAAGAAGTAGGACAGGTAATGACGACTGAAAACTTAATTACCGCTGCTTTTGGAACTAATTTAGCCGGTGCACAAGAAATATTAGAAAAGCATAAAATAGAGAAACTTCCTATCGTAGATGGAAATAACACCCTGCAGGGACTTATTACCTTCAAAGACATACAAAAAGTAAAAAATTATCCGCGTGCCGTTAAAGATGCACACGGTAGATTATTAGTAGGGGCCGCTGTGGGTGTAACCGCCGATACCATTGAACGCGTTTCTGCGTTGGTTGCCGTGGGAGTGGATGTGATTGCCATTGATACGGCACACGGACATTCACAAGGCGTATTGGATATGGTTACCAAAGTGAAACAGACCTTTCCAGAATTGCAAATCATAGCAGGAAATATAGCTACCGGAGCAGCTGCCAAAGCATTAGCAGATGCCGGTGCAGATGCCGTAAAAGTAGGGGTAGGTCCTGGTTCTATTTGTACCACACGTATCATTGCAGGTATCGGTATGCCTCAGTTAACCGCTATTTTAGAAGCCGTTGATGCCCTTAAAGGAACAGGCGTTCCTGTCATTGCCGACGGCGGTATTCGTTACAGCGGAGATATCGTGAAAGCATTGGTAGCGGGAGCCAATACCATTATGGCGGGGGGCTTGTTCGCAGGCACTGAAGAATCGCCTGGTGAAACTACTTTCTTCGACGGTCGTAAAGTGAAATCATATCGTGGAATGGGCTCTATTGAAGCCATGAAAGAGGGTTCTAAGGACCGATATTTTCAAGATGCAGAAGACGAAGTGGCCAAGTTAGTGCCAGAGGGCATTGTTGGAAATGTGCCTTACAAAGGCCATCTGTCTGAAGTGATTTACCAACTTTTAGGCGGTATTAAAGCAGGTATGGGGTATTGCGGTGCGGCAACTATTGACGTATTGCAGGAATCAGGTTTCGTGAAAATTACCAATGCCGGTATGCGCGAATCTCACCCGCATGACATTGCCATCACCCGCGAAGCCCCAAACTACAGCCGTTAGGAAAATTTCCCCCGAGAAAAAATCAGTCTAAACCGATATCTTCGGCCTCGATTTTCATCAATACCTTGCGGTCGATATTGCCGAGTTTGGCAAGTCGATTTGCTTGCTTTTCCAAGCATTTTTCAAATACGTTGCGCACGAAACGCCCGTTTCCAAAACTTTTATCGCGTTTGGAATACGCGTGTTCAAAGATTCCGTGTGTTACGGTTTCGGCTTCTTGACTTAAGTTATATTGAGATTGTTTGAGGAATAATTTGAAGATGCCCAGCATTTCTTCTGCCGAATAATCCTTGAAATCGATATACCGATTGATACGAGATTTGAAACCTGGATTGGTTTCTATAAAGTCGTTCATTTCATTCGAATAACCGGCCAATACCACGATCAAACGCTTGCGATCGTCTTCCATACGCTTTATCAAAGTAGCTACAGCTTCCTTGCCATAATCGTCTTTGTTTTGCCCTACCAAGGCATACGCCTCGTCAATGAACAACACACCATCCAGCGCTTCATCAATGACTTTATTCACTTTCACAGCGGTTTGTCCGGCATACTCGGCAATCATTCCCGAGCGATCGGTTTCCACTAAATGTCCTTTTTCTATCAATCCCAACTCTCGGTAAATCTGAGCCAACAAACGCGCCACCGTTGTTTTTCCCGTTCCTGGATTCCCGGTGAACACAATATGATAAGAGATTTGATTGGTTTTCAGACCTTCTTTTTCTCGCTGTTGTTGGATTTTTACAAAATTCACTAAGGTTTGTATTTCCTCTTTTACTTCTTCAAGTCCAATTAAGGAATGCAGTTCTTCTAGCGCTTGTTCTAAGTTTTTATTGTCTTTGGCATCTGTAGTTTTTACATTTCCTTTCGTACGCTCTGCGAAGGCAGGGACTGGATTATGTGTAACCTCGTAAATTTCCTTTAAAAGCCGCTCTTCTTTCTTACTCACCGTAACATCATGCTTGAATAAAACCAATGCCATTCGGTGCATTAACGTAGCCGCAGGAATGAGTAAATCGGATTGTATTAATTGTAATAAAGGCAAGAGGGCAAAGCCTGAACGCACATCGGTTACTGGATCGTCGCCCACACCAAATCCGATGGTAAGTGGATTGTCGAGGTCCCAAATGATATCGATAGGCCGCTGTAAATAGTCGGTTTTATTTAAGAAAATATTCAAATCGCTAACCGGATAATCAAGATAAAATTCTTTTTGGTCGGCCATGATTCGCTGAATTACCAAGAATCCTCCCATGATTTTCGGATCCCGTTTGCGCTTGACTTGTTCTACCGTCATACGTGTAATTTGCATCATGTCATTCATCATGAACAAGCGAATCTTTTCTTTTTTACTTGTTTTTCCGTCTTCAACTTCACTCAATTTCACGGTCACTGACTTATCAGCATCAAGCTTCTCGATTAATTTCAGGGCATCCTGAGCCAACTCCTCTAATAACCCCACATACATTTCGGAAAATTCATTTTTACTTCTCGGTTTTACTATCTCGGCTTCAATTTCAATTGATGGTGCATTTTGCGAAGGCGCCGAAGTTCTCCCATTGTACTTTTCATTAAACCGCTCATCAGATTGAAACAGAAACACCAATGCGTCTAAAATCCCTAAAAATAAAGGTACAAACGTCCACGACGAAACCAAATACAACATACCCCAACCAAATTGGCCTAAATAAAATCGATGTCCTCCAATTATCCCCGTAAAAATGGCCAATAGAGTAGCCGTATTTTTATTTTTCATAAAACGATTCTTGATTTTTGAATAAATCCAAAAATACGCCTTGTGTTGGATATTTTACTAAAGATTTATTTAATAGGCTAATGACTCTTAGGTATCTCAAGTACTATTTTTTTGAAAGTTTAATTAAAATTATTGAGCGAGTATATAAAGCTTTGCCTGTACGGGTAAATGGTCAGAATAGCCGTTTAAATATAATTTCCCACCAAAAGTACGGAAGGGATGCCCTTGATATTTACCTTCTGACTGCAACAGCCAGTCGCGTTTGTAAATTTCCAAAGAGGGGATGGGTGCATTGGGACCTAAATGATAAAATGGTTTACTAATAATAATTTGATCGAACATATCCCATTGGCCTCTGTACAAACCGGTTCCCCATTCTGGCTTCATTTTACGCAGTTCATAAGCCAGATTAACGGCGAAATCATTGGGTCCACCTGCGCCTAACACATGCAGCAAACTGCTATCTTCTGGATTGTCGTTGAAATCGCCCATCGCTACCCAATGGGTAATCTCGGGGTGATTTTGGAGGTAGGATTTCAAGGTTTTCGCAGCGTTAAAACGCAATGTGCGGGTGTTGGCTTCGCCCCCCCCTCGGCTGGGCCAATGATTGACAAAAACGGTAAATTGTTGGTCGTACCGACGGAAAGTAGCGTGTAAAATGCCACGTGTGGGCTTGTCGGGGTTCCCGGTGGGTACCTCGAGCAAATTTCCCTCGAAAACCATTTTATCAGAATTCCCCTCTAAATGAACGCCTTCGGCGCCATAAAATGCCCATTCGGGAGTGTAGAAAAGCGCCACATCTATGCCTCGTTTATCGGGCGATTCTTGGTGTACAATATTGGCATAAGCCAAACTCAACCATGAACTGTGTTTTTTCAAATCCTCCAAAACTCTGAGATTTTCGACTTCACAAACCCCTAAAACATGGGGTTGCAAGGAATCGATAACGCGAGCCATATTTTGTAATTTGTTTTGATACTTCTCGGAATTCCATTGGCGAGAAGATTGCGGAAGGTATTCGGCATCGTCGTTAGGACCGTCAATGGTATCGAATAAATTTTCTAGATTATAAAATGCAAAGCGCACCGCTTCAAAATGTCCGGCACTAAGGGGTTCTATCACCGCTATTTTAGGATCTTCAAGTGCAATCGGAGCAATTTCTACCGTTTGTGCAATAGGGGATAGTTCTTTTTTTTCCTTTTGGGAAATTGATTTACAGCTCAACCCAATTAGTAAAAGAGTGGCCGCGAATCCGAATTTTCTTGAAATCATAAACAAAAATAAAGCTTTCCAAGTAAGAACTGGGAAAGCTTTATTAGGGTTTGTATTTTAACCTAAAGAAAGGAAGTGTTGCGCCTTTGTAACCCAAATTACTACAGAGCCATATGTAGGCGCATCAGTGCTATATTATTTGAGAGCCGCCGCGATAAATGCCACAAACAAAGGATGCGGATTTTCAACCGTACTCTTTAGTTCAGGATGAAATTGAACGCCCACAAACCATTTATGTTCGGGTATTTCTACAATTTCAGCTAAACCCGTTTGGGGATTAATACCCGTTATTTTCATGCCTGCGGCTTCTATTTGGGCTTTATAAGAATCGTTAAATTCGTAGCGGTGGCGGTGACGTTCGGTTATTTTTGTTTTACCATAAGCTTTGGCGGCGAACGATCCCTTTTCTAAGGTACAATCGTAAGAACCCAAGCGCATGGTACCTCCTTTATCGGTAATTTGCTTTTGGGTTTCCATCAAATCGATTACCGGATAAGGCGTTTCTGCATTCATTTCCGAGCTGTGCGCGTCTTTTAATCCGGCTACGTTTCGGGCAAATTCGATAACGCTGCTCTGCATGCCCAAACAAATTCCAAAGAAAGGAATATTGTTTTCGCGAACGTATTTAATGGCATCTAATTTGCCTTCAATACCTCGTGGACCGAAACCGGGCGCTACCAATACACCGTCGAAACCTGCTAATTTTTTAGCTACATTTTCTTCGTTGATGTGTTCGCTGTGCACGTAAGATACGAGTACCTCACATTCATTACTAGCACCGGCGTGAATAAACGCTTCGTTGATAGATTTATAGGCATCTGGCAATTCAACGTATTTTCCTACTACCGCAATTTTAACGGTACTTTTAGGGTGTTCTATTCTGAAAAGAAAATCTTTCCACTGAGTAAGATCGGGTTCCGTGTTTGATTTTAACTTTAATTTTGCCAACACCACTTTATCTAACTTCTCCTTTAACATAGCCAAAGGAACTTCGTAAATGGTCGACATATCACGTGCTTCAATCACCGCATTGCCTTGTACGTTACAGAATAGGGCTAATTTGCGCTTGATGTCTGCCGTTAAAGGGTGCTCGGTGCGACATACGAGTACATCGGGCTGAACCCCTAATTCCAATAAACTTTTTACGGAATGTTGGGTAGGCTTTGTTTTTAATTCTCCAGCGGCCTTTAAATAGGGTATTAAGGTCAAATGCACCACCATTGAGTTGCCTTCGCCTTCTTCCCATATCAACTGGCGCATCGACTCTACATAAGGTAAAGATTCTATGTCACCCACAGTTCCGCCAATTTCTGTTATTACGATGTCATACTCGCCTGATTCGCCCAAGATTTTCATGCGACGTTTGATTTCGTCGGTTATATGGGGAATTACCTGAACGGTTTTGCCCAAATACGCACCTTTACGTTCGTTTTGGATAACCGTTTGGTAAACGCGTCCGGTGGTTACGTTGTTGGCTTGACTGGTAAAGACATTTAAAAAACGTTCATAGTGACCTAAATCTAAGTCGGTTTCAGCACCGTCTTCGGTCACATAACATTCTCCATGCTCATAGGGGTTCAAGGTACCCGGATCTACGTTGATGTAAGGGTCAAATTTCTGGATGGTTGCTCGGTAACCTCTTGCTTGTAAGAGTTTTGCGAGGGAAGCGGCAATGATGCCTTTTCCTAACGAGGAAGTAACTCCGCCCGTAACAAAGATGTATTTAGTTCGATTCATGGAAAGTAATGCTACGGGATGCAAAACTACCTTTAATTTC
>CBFHXF010000039.1:0-18687 GCA_965659745.1 Bacteroidia bacterium | reverse complement strand
TACCACGTATCGGGGCTTTCCGCAAAACGCTTTACGTTTTCCAATTCCTCGGCGGAAATATATCCCTCTGCCGCGGCAACCTCGCAAAGCGTATCAAAATTAGACAAGGTTACCACCGGTATGCCCTCTGCTTCAAATCGCGCTTTTGCTGAGTCAAATCCATACGTAAAAAGAGCCACCAAGCCAATTACGTGAGCGCCTTCATTGCGCACACCCTCCACCGCCTGTAAGGAACTTTTCCCCGTAGAAATCAAATCTTCAACTAAAACTACCTTGTCGCCCGCCGCCATATAGCCCTCTACCTGGTTCTTTAGTCCATGTTTTTTGGGCTCAGGTCGAACATAGCAATACGACATATTCATGCGATCGGCAGCTAATACACCGTGTGCGATGCCCGCCGTAGCGATACCCGCCAATCGATCGGCCTCCGGAAAAGACTCCTGAATCCGCGCTGCCAATGACTCCGCAACGAAATTGCGTACCTCAGGATACGACAAAACCATGCGATTATCGCAGTAAATCGGTGACTTAATGCCAGATGTCCAAGTAAATGGTTCCTTCGGTGATAATTTCACCGCCTTTATTTCCAAAAGAAATTTTGCTAATTTTGCACTTTCGTGTGACATGGAGCCGCAAACTTACAAAATCTACTTTAATGAAGGGTCAATCATTATTACCGATTCGCCAGATACATTAAAAGGAATACCCAATTTATATTACATTGGTGACGACGAACTTCAAAAAAGTTTCAATATTCTCATCACCAGCGAAGCGTTTGGAAAAGCCATGACCTTCGGACTTATGTGTCCCGATCCCCGTGAAACTTTCCTTCAATTCGCCGATAATTATACCGTAATTCAAGCCGCCGGTGGATTGGTTTTTAACAAACAAAACCAATTATTAAGCATCAAACGCAACGGAATTTGGGACTTGCCGAAGGGTAAAATCGAAAAGCACGAAGACCAAAGAGCGGCGGCATTGCGCGAAGTAATGGAAGAAACAGGCATCAACCGCATCAATATTTCGGATAAAATTGGGGAAACCTATCACGCCTATTACGAAGACGAAGCGGTTTTGCTCAAAGAAACCCATTGGTATAAAATGAATTCACAAACCGATGCCAACCTCAAACCTCAGGAAGAAGAGGGCATTACCGAAGTGAAATTCGCCGATTTAGAATGGTATACCTCTCCGGAATTTGCGTCTTATGCCAGCATCCACGACATCATCAAAATGGGCCTGGAAAAATTGCAAGAAAAAAGCGAAGAAGCTTAAATTTAGTTTCCGAAAAAGTGCGGTCAGAGCTATATCTCTATTGAATCAAAATCGCAAGTTCCCCCAACATCCGGCACGTAAGGCCGGTAGTTACCCTTGTGAATGATCAAGTCACGAACTAAATTTAGTGTTTTCAAGAGACTACACCTCAATCACATCCGGCAAGTAAGGTCGGTAGTTACCCTTGTGAATGATCAAGTCACGAACTAAGGTACTACTAATAAAACTGTATTGCGGCGACGTCATCATAAAAACCGTCTCCACCCGCGTATCCAAACTCTTATTCAACTGGGCAATATGGGCTTCGTAGTCGAAATCGGTTCCATTGCGCAAACCCCTCAATAAATACCCAGCTCCGACCGACTCACAAAAAGAAACCGTTAATCCTTCGTAGTGTTCCACGCGCACATTCGACAAATCCGCGAAAGTTTTCTCCAGCCACTCTGTTCTTTTTTCTAGGGGAAATAAGGTCTTTTTCGCCGTATTGACGCCAATAGCAATAATCAACTCATCAAATAAAGGCGCTGCCCTGCGCACCACATCTACATGTCCCATGGTAACCGGATCAAAAGTTCCGGCGAAAACTGCAATTCTTTTATTCATCTTTAGGGAAATTGTTAACGAATATACTCATTGTGGTGCTTCCGTACTCTTTTTTTATAGCGGGCTCAAGCTCTAAAATCAGTTGGGGCTGGTGTTCAAACACCAAATAGCCTCCCGGTTTCAAATGCGACATTGCTTTTTGAGGGAAAAGATGCAGATTCGGTAAATCATACGGCGGATCTGCGAAAATCAGGTCAAAGCGTTCCAAATTTCCCCCGAGAAAAACGAAAACATCCCGCTTGTGAATATCCCAATTTTCCAATCCCTTATGCGATTTTTGCAACTTTTTCTGATAGGAATAATTGCGAAAATCGCGATCAATAGAAACTACTTTTTCCGCGCCATAACTCAAAAACTCGGCTGCCATAATGCCCGAACCGCTAAACAAGTCAAGAACCGTAAGGCCCTCGATCCCAATTTGGTGATTCAGCATATTCATCAAACTTTCGCGCACCCTATCGGTGGTCGGACGCACATGCGAGGAAAATCCCGCCGGAAATGCAAGTCCGCTTAATACCCCTCCGGTAATGCGCATTGCGGCATTTGATATAAATAGCCCGACAATATTTGGTAGGGAGAGTTGAAATAGCTGCCATAAAGCAGGGGTCTGTTTACGGCCTCCACCTCCAAACCTAATTTTTCTAAAACGACGTCTAAATCCTGCATGGCATCACTTTCTGCATCGCCCACCAAATGGAATTTTTCTTGGTGTATGCCGCATTCTTGAGCGGCCGACAGCAGAAAATAGGCCACTTCGGACGCACTTTGAACGTCAAAAGAATTGGCAAATTGCAACTGCTGCTTGGCAAAAACCAAAACATAGAGCGTATGCGCATACCACCAGAAAAACACGGTATACGTTTTAGTTTCGGCCACTTTACGGGCACTTAAATACACACTTTGAAACAAATGCTGTCGGTTTTTACCCCGGTAACATAAATAAAGTCCCTCATCGAGCAATACTTTGGTGTCAATGTCTATTTCGGGAGGTTCAGATCTTAAAAACGGTTCCGGAACCAATGAAAACCGACGATCCCATAATACAGGTCGACCCTTTTTATCCGGATTTTTTGTATCGTGTATGCGGTGTTCACAAATCTTCGCAGGCGAATCAAACACCAAGGTATGCAGGAGGCCATCGTGTTTGAGAGAATAAACTAAGGCATCCCTTTCATCGTATTCTTTCCGATAAGACCATGTTTCCGACATACAGCAAAATTCCACATTCCTTTCCCTATCTCCAAATTTATTAAAACGCCGGTGATGGAATGGATAAGTGAATCCTAAAGTTTCGGTGCGAGTTCTTTATCAGAGTGGGACTTCTAATTAAGACATTCAAACATTGGAAGTTTTAAATCCTATCCAAAATTTCGGTCGGTACCCGTACACTCGTTTCAAATATTTGGTTTGAATTGGTTAAAGTTCAAACTTCTAACATGCCCGTGGAATGGTTTCTCCAATTCAGGGAAATGTTGTAGATTCACTTCATGAAAACGGCACCCTTTAAAATAATTTCTTACCTCACCTATCCTGCTCTTTGGGCTACCATTGGAACCGCGGTCATTGCAGGTTCCGAAGGACAATTACCGTGGGCGCCAGTTGTGTTTCTGTCTTTATTATGCCACAGCTTATTGCCTCTGATTTTTGTGGCCCTAATGGTAAAATATAAGAAATTTGAGTCCTTAGAGATCCCTAATTTACAACACCGCCGACAAACGGCTATTGCCGCAATGGTAAGTGCCATACTGTTCTCCGCCTTAATTTACGCCACCGATGAAAGTTCCAACTACCATCTTTGGAATCAACTGATTCTCTTAAGCCTATGGTTGCAATGGTTATTTAATAAGTGGAACTTTAAAATCAGCATCCATGTTTTATCCTTCAGTGCCTTTGCTTTATTTCTGGATATCCATAAAGAAAACGGCAGCAATGGTATTTCCTTCCGAGAGGTTTTCCCCTCCCTTCCCGAGCACTTTTTTCTTTACCTCTTCGTTGTCGGTGCCGCCCTCATTGGCTTCGCCCGCTACAAACTTAAAGCCCACAACCTCCCAGAGATCTTCATAGCCGCCCTTATGGGCGCCAGCCTCGCCGCCGTAAACGAATGGCTCTGGTCCCTCGCACAATAAGTAAAGCCATACCAGCCCACTAAGGAGTCCCAAACGAGCGTAGCGAGTCACACACGAGGCGCGAGCCGAGTCCCATACGAGGCGACAGCCGAGTATCCCACGAACAAAGTGAGTATCCCGCGAGCGCAGCGAGTATCCCGCGAACAAAGTGAGTATCTACAATCCTTTAAACTCCGCTTTCCTCTTCTCGTTAAAAGCCGCAACCCCTTCTTTGTAATCTTCACTACGACCCGCAATCTCTTGGCAGTACGCCTCATATTGCAACATCGTATCCAAATCAGAGTGTGCCGCTTTATTCAACATCTGCTTAATCATACCAATACTCTTAGTAGGCGCCGATGCGTAATACGACGCTATTTGCTCTATGGTAGCATCAAAGTTATCGTCGTTGCAAACCCTATTTATTAATCCCCATTCCAAGGCTTGTGCCGCCTTAATTTTAGGTGCCATAGTCGCCATTTCGAAAGCCCGTGCCGGACTTATGGCCTTTGGCAAGAAATAGGAACTTCCCGAATCAGGTACCAAGCCCACATTCACAAAAACTTCAATCAACGAGGCATTTTCATGCGCTACGATAAAATCACAAGCCAAGGCCAATGAAGCACCCGCACCTGCCGCCACCCCATTAAGTCTACAAATGATAGGCTTAGGCAACTCGCGCATCGCTTTAATAATAGGATTGTAACGTTTATATAGACTATCAGATAAAGAGCGATTCTTAGAACCTGCAATTGCCTTTAAATCTTGTCCGCTGCAAAATGCCTTACCCGCACCTGTTAATACCACCACACGCACCTCCGCATCTTTCTTCACCTCTTTCAAGGCCGCTTGCAAATCATAGCTCTGTTGATCGTCGAACGCATTAAACACGTCCGGGCGATTCAATGTGATATAGGCAATTGTGCCTTTTTTCTCATAAAGTACTGCGGTCAAACCTTCCATTCCACAAATATAAATAACCCCACCCTACAATCCCGCTCCCCCACCAATATTTACCCACCATCCAAACCCATACGAGCGCAGCGAGTATCAAACCGCCAATCCAAACCCATACGACCTTAATAAACCACGAATCTAAACCCATACGACCGAAGGGAGTCCCATACGAGGCGACAGCCGAGTATCCCGCGAGCGCAGCGAGTATATCCCGCGACCGAAGGGAGTATCACCCCGCCTCTCTATCCAAACTCCTAAAATGTATCGCCTCCGCCAAATGCTCCACCCCAATATCCTCCGAACCCGCTAAATCGGCAATAGTGCGACTCAATTTCAATATCTTATCATAAGCCCGGGCACTCAAATTCAACTTCTGCATTGCCGCCTTCAATAATATCTGACCCGCCGCCGGAATCGCACAATACTCCGATACCTTATTACTCGGCAACATCGCATTATGATAAATGCCACTATCCTTAGGATATCGATCCGCTTGAATTTGCCTTGCCTTCATTACGCGTTCCCGAATCGCCGCACTGCCCTCTCCCGTTTTTTGTCTTATCGTCAACTCCTCGTGACTTACCGGCATCACCTCCATGTGGATGTCGATGCGATCTAATAAAGGACCTGAAACTTTATTCAAATACCTTGTAATATTGCCAGGTGCACACGTACATGCCTTGGTGGGATGATTGTAATAGCCACAAGGACATGGGTTCATACTCGCCACCAACATGAACGAAGCAGGGTAATCTACCGACCACCTCGATCTCGAAATCGTTACCTTCCGTTCCTCCAAAGGCTGCCGCAACACCTCCAATACCGAACGCTTGAACTCCGGCATCTCATCTAAAAATAGTACCCCATTATGCGCCAGGGAAATTTCCCCAGGCTGCGGATTATTGCCACCTCCCACCAATGCCACATCTGAAATCGTATGATGCGGCGCCCGAAAAGGACGCACCCCCATCAATCCCGAATTCATTCCCGTCTTACCCGCCACAGAATGAATCTTGGTGGTTTCCAATGCCTCATGTAAAGAAGGCGGTGGCATGATAGTCGGCAATCGACGAGCCAACATGGTTTTTCCGGCACCCGGTGGACCAAAGAGCAGGATATTATGACCGCCAGCAGCCGCAATTTCCATCGCTCTTTTTATATTTTCCTGACCCTGAACATCAGCAAAATCGACATCGTAATCATTTAAGGCTTGCTCGAAGTCGCCTCTGGGATCTACCACAGTGCGCTCCAAAGAAATTCCCCCGTGTAAAAACGCAGCCGCTTCCCTAAGATTGCGAACTCCATACACCTCTAAATCCTTAACAATAGCCGCTTCCTTCGCGTTTTCCTGAGGTAAAATAAAACCCTTAAAACCATCCTTCATCGCCTGAATGGCAATAGGCAACGCCCCTTTTATAGGCAACAGCCGACCATCAAGTCCCAATTCGCCCATAACGATGTATTCTGACATGCGGTCTTGCGAAATTTGAAACGATGCCGCCAACATAGCCATTGCAATTGGCAAGTCATAAGCACTTCCCTCTTTACGAATATCAGCGGGAGCCAAATTTATGACGACTTTCTGTCTGATGGCGTCATAACCGCTATTGCGAATCGCTGCATCACAGCGAAAAAGACTTTCTTTTACCGAAATATCCGGCAATCCTATAATAAACGTAGCAAATTCAGGCGTTGTTGTCGCATTTGCTTCTACCGTAACCGTCGTGGCATTCACTCCGTGCAATGCCGACGCATATCCCTTCACAACCATATCTTTCTCCTCTTTTCATTATTGTTACTTTATAATATTAATTGTCCGCGAACCACTTGTAGGCCCAAATTATTAACCGATTCCAAGTTTTCATCGCGCATATTCTGAAATACCGTAAGTGTATATTTACCCTTTTTCAAAGGAAGCTGCATCAGAAAAGGCTCCTGATACGAAATCAAATTAGAAACCCCTTTGCCCTTCCAGCGACCTATATTATCAGACAAAACCAACTGAAACTGATCCTTGCGATAAAATCCATCTGGACCCTTTAGCGTATACAACATCCAAATATTCGAATACGCATATGCCGAAGTAATTCGCAATCCCGATAACAAATTGTAATAATGGGTTTCGTCGGTGATTTCAAATGTAAACGACTTACCCGCATCCCAATTCCAGCCCTTAGGATCTACATCTACAAATTCTTCGTACATGATATTCTCGGAAGGCCTGCATGCAGAAATTCCCATGACCCAAATGATCAACAATACTGTAAAAATGCGCGTCATCAGGGATGAACTTGCTCTAAAAAATCGCTCTTTTGATTCCATAATATTTCCACTTTGGTGTGGATCTCATATATGCTTATTTGTTCTTCTAATAACAAGGTTATTAAGCCATTGTTCTGTATGCGTTGTAAGTCTTTCCGAGTTAGAATAAGCGAATTTACCGACTTATCTCTACAGGTTTTCAACCAATAGTGAACATCTGTATCTCGAAACTCGTAATGATCCTTGTACGGTAAATATCCAACAATCTCCCATCCTTTGATCGACCTATCCAATCCCCCCTTTTGCACAATACCCGTTACCAATAACGCCCGGCGTTCTTCAGAACCTTTGCCTATAGATTGTGGCTCCGTTTGACGGTAATGCGAGAAAAAAATACGCTTTCTATCAAAGTCTAGGCCCTCTAAAAAGGTTTGTGCCTGCTCTTGCGATAAATCCACCGGACATTTAGTCACCATCAATACATCTGCTTCAGCAGCTGCCCCTTTAAATTCTCTCAAATTTCCAACAGGCAAACTGAACCGTTCTTTCCAAAAGGGTCGTTTATAATCCGTTAACAACACTTGTTTACCCGCAGCCAAACGCACATGTTGATACCCGTCGTCTAAAACCATCCAATCCACCAATGCCTCTTTCGCAATGCGATCTAATCCCTCCAAACGATCCTCACACACATAAACCGAAGTTCCTTTTTGAGCATTAAAAACTTCTAATGCCTCATCGCCCACTTCTGAATATGTTAAATCGCCGTTCACTGCTAAAAATCCCTTTGTTTTACGGCCGTATCCTCGTGATAAAACTCCGATTTTCTCTTGCTTAAACGCCTCTAACAAAAACAATACCATGGGTGTTTTACCACTGCCTCCAACACTTAAATTACCCACCAAAAGCGTTGGCAATGCCCCCACTTTACGTAAATTCAAACGTGTATAAATCCACCTTTTAATTCCGGTAAACATACCATAACCCCATAGAATTATTGGGATTAATACAAAAGGTATGTACCACCAGGCCGACATTATAAATAAAACGACTGTCCTTTAAGCGGGGTGTATACCTCGGAAACTCCTTTTACATCGGCTGCTAAATACTTCATTTGGGTTTCTTCCCCATGAACCAAGAACAACTTCTTCAAATGTCCGCGCTTTCTCGTTTCTTCGAAATAACTCAACAACTGGGGATGGTCGGGATGCGCACTGAATACATCCGTACGGTCGATCTTGGCATGAACCGGTCTTTCTTTCCGATTGATTTCTACAAAACCCTGACCTTTCAATAAACGATCTCCCAGAGTACCTTCCGCACAGAATCCCGCAATCAAAATCGTATTCTGATCGCTCGCGATATTATTCCGAACGTGCATCTGTATCCTACCCCCTTCTACCATTCCTGCCGCAGAAACAATAATACAAGGCTCCGGTAAAACGCTTAAATATTCGCTCTCCCTGTCGTCTTCCACCACATGCAATAACGGAAAATTGAATAATGAACCGTGTTTGCGTTGAAACTCTTGCGCCTCATCGTTCAAATAATTGATATTATACTGATAAATTCGGGTTGATTTAATGGCCAACGGACTATCGGTAAATACTTTGATATTGGGCATTTTTCCATCCTTGTACAATTGATGAATCGTAAATAAAATGGCCTGGGTTCTTCCTACACTAAAAGCCGGAATAACCAATTTGCCGTTACGGTCTACACATGTATCCAAGATTTGATCTAACAATATCTCTTCTGCTTTTCGACTATCCGTGAAATGCTTGCGACCTCCATACGTGCTTTCAGAAACTAAAAAATCTAAGCCCTCCATCGGTAAAGGATCTGGAACCAATTTCGAATTGTAATTTCCTAAATCTCCAGTAAAGCCTAAAGTTTTTACCTCTCCGTCTTCCGTTACTTTTAGCGTCGCACTCATCGCTCCTAAAATATGCCCAGCCGGACTTAAGGTAATGCTCAAATCATCGCCAAAACTCCATGTTTGTCCGGGATTCAACACTACCGCCATGTCCAGCATATCCTCGATATGTCGTTTGGTATAAAGGGCTTGAGGTATTGGACCTTTCACTTTGTTTTTCTTTTTATTGCGATAAAACTGCTTGCGTCGTTTTCGGATATCCTGCAATTGAATATTCAAGCTATCCTGAAGTAAATATTCGCTCAATTCCAAGGTTGGAGCCGAACAAATGATATGTCCTGCAAAGCCTTGTTTGATTAAATTCGGTACATTTCCCGAGTGATCTATGTGTGCATGCGTTAATATAAGAATGTCTATATCCGAAGCGGCGAATGGAAATGTGGCATTCTGAGTTTCAAACTCTTTGCGATTCTCATAGTCCAACCCACAATCAATCAAAACATTGGTGCCACTTTCTAACTCTAACAGATGCATACTTCCCGTCACTTGCTGTGCAGCACCCCAAAAGGTAATTTTCATTCTCCAAATTTACAACACTGCGCGCGAACGCGCAGTGCGTAAATTCTTTAGTGTATGAAAAATTGCCCACTTAGGGTTGTACAAACACCTTTTCCGTATGATTTATACCTTCACTTTCTACCCGCACGAAGTAAATTCCAGACGCCACCGCGATTTCGCGATTTCCTTCTGAAATACCCGACATTCTTACCAACGCACCATTAGTAGCGTAAATCCAAACCTTACCTGCTTCTATATTTACTTTGATTTTTCCGTTTCCTCCAATCACCACATTCACAGCCTCTAAGTCTTCTAAATCTAAACTGCTCTCTTTCTCGTTGATGATGTATTTTTGACTCAACATATCACTAGGATCTCTATCAATACTACAGGTAGCCCCTTCGTAGGTCGACATCAAATTCGCCTGTACTGCCATCGGGAATCCACCATTCTTGAGCGTCACATATTTTGCATTTAACGAATCTGACGTAAACTTGCTGTGACTAGGAAAAAAGCGATTGCTTCCCAAACTAACACGGCCCGTTCCCCAATCGTAATAACTTGCAGATTTTACCAATCTATAATTTCCCGTTATGAAAGGTTGACCCTTATACGTAGATTTATTGTGATGGAAGTAATTATATCCACTAGCCCACATTTCACTATTATCTAATTCGATTGCCGCTTCCGATTGATTGGTAAATACATTCACTCCCGCCGCAAACTTGCGATCTAATAAGGTACTTTCCAAAATCACCGATCCATCCATACGTAAAGACGATTCCTTAGCTACAACCCCCTTTTTATTTCCTCCAAAACGATGGCAATTAATGAAAATACCCACTTTTTCTAACTCATAACCCTTGTCGTTTTCATAAAACTCATTATTCAATGTGAGCAATTGGCCATACGCCTCTGTAGAATTCTTCACATTCACCGCCACCTGATTGTGGTAAAATTTGGACTTCTCAATCACACTCTCATTCCAAATATTATTCATGGAAAGACCCACTTCGTTCAATTCAAAGGAAGACTTCAACACATGAACATAACTGGTCTCCACATGCATACCCACCTTGCAACGAGCAAATACATTTCCCGAATAAGATTGCGTGCCCACAACCCCGTTCTGATCGTAATAAATACCCGTATCCTGTCGGTAAAAATCCAAATTTTCAAAAGTGCCCTGCGCTCCCGTAAAATGAAACCCGCCGCAATACGAATCTGTCCATTCAACAGGTTCCATCCTAGAATCAGTAACCGAAGCACGACCTTTCAAATACGCACGACTTTCAGGACCAAAACATACTACCGAACGTGTAATATCGAAACGACTTAAGGATTTGCCTTTTCCAGATTCAGGGAATCTTACGGGACCTTCAATTTGTAAGGTACGAGACCCATTTTTTCCATTTCCCTCAAAATTCATGCGAGCTCCATTCGAAGTTATTTTAGCATCTCCATAACCATGTCCCACATTCGTAAATTTCACCAATCCCACAGTTCCATCTACACCCGGAATAGGCTGAAAGCGAACGCCACTATCCAAAATCAAGTGCCCTTTCACGTGAAACAACGCGTTTGCACCCTGTAAATAGAGCTTCGCACGATCTGAAATTCTCAAAGTAGCCCCGCTTTCCACTATCAACGAAGAACCGTCTTCTATGCGCAAAACAGCGTCGTCGCTCAACCATAATTCCGTGCCCGACTTTAATACCATACGATTACCCCCTTTTACGATGCGCAATTCACCATTATGACGCACACCAAATTGAGTTGCACCGCCTAAAATCAATTCCGTACGTTGCGTATGTTTCCCAATTATAAATAAACCACTGTCTCTGACATCAAAATTGGCACCCGCACAGTCTCCCGCATAAAAAACACGCGCCTGCGCACTTTGTGCTAAAAGACTGTCAGACTTAGACCAAGCCGGATAATCGCCAACTCCATTCAATTCGAACATACCTTTACGGTACACCGTCAATCCCTTCAACGTGCGGCTATGGGGACTTCTTAAATTATAATCACCCGTTACCGTATGAGCATCGTCGGCTCCCGAAACATCTAATAATTGCGCTATCAACCAGTCTACATTTCCACCCTTAGAAGTATCTAATTTGATATGTGATTGATTCTCTTTAGGTACGTATACACGTTGAAAAGGTGTGTGCATATCGTTACTTAACACATGCGACATATCACCCGGATTTACTTTAAAGCCCTTCTCGGTAATATTTTCCTTGTTGTATCCTGGAGACGCAATATCCAAAGAACTCACCGTAGGCACAAAACAACTTTGTTCGCTTAAAAAGCCGGTTTTAAACAACCAAGTCTTTCCTAACTCCTCAAAAATTTGAAACTGCTTCATCGTAGAACCCGGCACATGATCCCACAATAAATTATCCTTATTACTGTAAAATTTCTTGCCAAAATTTACCCTGCCATTATAATATTCATCACGTTTGCGGTCGTAAAAATTCTCTGCATAAATGTCAACCAGATAATTATTTACCCATCCAAATAACAACATCGTCTTCAACTGCAATCGCATCAAGGGCATCCCTGGCTGTAATTTCTCACTCGCACTGTAATTCATATTCGCACTCTTACCTTCGCCACTACCGTTGCTTATCGCAAACAACCATGGCTTACTCGGATATGTGCCGTAAAGCGTATCCTCACGTAACCACAATCTGCGGGCATTTGCCTCTCTTAGGTTTGAATTTTCATGATTTACAAGCAACTGCTGCGTAGCCGTTCTGCGCACTATCCTGTGAAATAAATCGTCGCAAACCCCAAACGTACCCTTGAAATATTTAATGGTATTCTGCAACCCCAATGATAAATTAGCCCCTTGATGAGGAGAGTCAAAACTCGTTAAACTCACCACACAGTGCGAAATTCCACGGTTTTCCATCTGACGTAAGGCCCGCTTCGCCACAATGCCGCCCATACTCACTCCCAAAACGTGCATCTCGCGACCGCACATTTGTTGTTGTACTTTCTTGATTACCTCAATCAAAACCTCCGCATTGTGATTCATGTCTTGCGCTCCATCCCAAAAATCCACATATACGATATCAAAACCGGCTTTCCTTAATTTCTCAATTGTAGCAGGTGCCTCTTTAATAGACTCCCAGTTTTTCCAAATTTGAGACGGTACATCCCAATTCTGTCCCTTCAATAAATCGATATATCCATTCTCTCCGTATTTCTGATCTCTGAAACCCGCTGGATAACCCGGATATCCATAATCTACGCCCTCCACTATTACAATGGGCTTTTCCATACACCTGCGCACTTTACCAAATTCACCGTATCCCAAATGCACCGAATACATCGCCTTCATAGAGGGTTTTACCGCATCTACATAATAATGAATACTCAAATCGTTTTGGGCCAACAAATCAGGCGCCGATCCATTGGGGAAATTAAAGAACAGCTTGAAAAACGATCCCACACCCACTTTACCTGAACCCAGTAACCACGGACTCTCCATCAAATCCACGCGCGCGTCCGTCTCCGCTACCTCACACTGCAAAGAACCTAAAACCGGTCCCCCAGCTCCACTTTTGGGCAAATGAAAAGGCACATTCCACTCCACATTGATGGTCTTTCCTCCACCAACCCATTTCCACTTTAAACTTCTCCAATTGCTGAAACTACTGATCACCAACTGCGAGTCCAAAACAGCAAAATCCACATCCGTTCTGATTTGCTGCAAAGGCAAAACCGCACTAAATAGGTACTTGCTTAAATACACTACATCGTCGTACCTATTCAAATCAAACCGAAAGCTTGAATCGTCTGTAATGCTCACCCGATTCTGTCTTTCTAATGCCGGATTCGCTTCTTGGTACTGCACATCTACCAAGCCTATCGGCAATACGCCCGCTGCTAAAAATTGCTGCTGACGTTCTCGGTACTGCAATAACTTTTCATCGTAATTATTCAATCCGTACTCGTTCAACAAACCCAATCTAAACACCTCTTGTGTTTGATCAAATCCTAAGGTATCGGCATCTGCCTGTCCGTTTACCCCTTCCAGTTCTATCATAGGCGCGAATCCCGATATCAGTGTACCTTGACTCGGCTGCACGAACCGAAATCTCGATTTCATATCGTGCAGAAAACTTTGAGACCAAAGCGTCGGCGTGAATAAAATTCCCCCGAGAAAAAATAAAACCACCTTATATAAAGATGATTTTTGTCGATTTAAAATCCCCGTTTCTTTAGTCGATACCTTATTATATAAGGACCCGCTAACCTGTGATTTTCCTAGCTTCTTTTGTGTGTAAATGTGATTCATAATGTATTGATTTTAATGTGCTTCAAAGTTCCGAAGCCCCTATTCCGAATCCTTGGCGATTAGCGCCAAATTGACTTCCCCCAAAAAAATCTTTTTGCATTTTTCGCAAATCCTTGGGTGATACCCCTTAAAAATGTGTTTTAATCATCAAAGACTTAATTCAATTAATATGATCGAAAACTTTACACAACAACTTAACGACAAGACCAAACGCATGGGTCTTCGCACCGCTGCCTTTATGGCCGACTTACTTTCAATTTCAGAAGATGCCGCCTACCGCCGCATCCGGAATCCACAAGCGCTACGCGCCGACGAAATGATCAAAATTGCGCGAGAACTCGACATCGATTTGAGTCAATTTTCCAATACGAATAGCAATATGCTCACCGTAGAAGTGAAGGCCTTGAACTTCGAAACCTATACATCTAAGGACTTTTTTGGGGAACTCGAAGCGCGTTTAGACCACTGTATTTTTCACCCGCATTCGCAAATCACCTATGGCGCCAAAGAAATTCCCTTCTTTTATTATATGTGGTTTCCCAAATTGGCCGCGTTCAAAAACTTCATTTGGCAGCGTGAATTTTTAAAAGATCCCGCCTTCAACAAATCTGTTTTTGAGGGAACTTCCGACCGCGAAAGTCAATATATCCGCCTCGCAGAAAAGTATTTAAAGGTCACCTCTCACGAAGTTTGGGGCTACGAAACCCTGTATTCTACCTTGTATCAAATTCAACATTACCACACGTCGGGACTTTTCAAAGACGACCAAACCTACCGCGAAGTCTTGACCCAATACGATATGCTTATCGACTTGGTATTTGAACAAGCCGAAACCGGTCGCAAACTCAATCCGTATCTGCCCAACTACCGCGGCGCCCGTTTCAAATTGTATTTTACGCCCATGATTACCGTCGATAACAGCATCATTTTCCATAGCATTAAAGAGAAAATTGCCATGATTTGTTCGCCGATGAGTGGCGTGGTGGTTTCCGACAATCCACATTGGGTGTATTCGACCGATTCTTGGCTCGAAACCAGTAAAGAAAACGGCATTTTATTAAGTAAAACCGGGAATTTAGCCCGACAAAAACTGCGCAAAGAATATGAAGATAAAAAGACCCTTTTAGGAATGTAAAATCAAGTAAAAAGCCCCGAAATCGGGGCTTTTTCAATTGCAATCACAATTTCGTAACTTTGACCTGTGAGAAAAAAATCAATTCGTATTGCCGGTCACGATATTGACGATAGCCTCAGCTTTCTTAATCTTCTGGTACTCGTACTCTCCTTCTATGTAATCGGTATTCTGATCATCGACGCTGTGATCACACTTCCCTCAGAAGTACACCGCCTCATAGTTATCACCGATTATATCGCCTGCAGCGTATTTTTCATGGACTTTTGCGTGCGATTCTATCGCGCCGAAAATAAACTCAAATACATGAAATGGGGGTGGATCGACCTGCTCGCCAGTATTCCCGCCAACGGCGTTTTCCGACTCGGGCGACTCGCACGCGTGATCCAATTAATTCGCGTCATCAAAGCCTACCGTTCCATTTCGCATATCGTGGAACATATTTTCAAAAACCACATGAAAGGCACCTTCATGTTCGCCGTAATTATGGCCATCATGCTCGTGCTCCTCTCTTCCATTGCCATTCTAGAAGTGGAAACCGCCCCTAATAGCAATATCAAAACCGCCGAAGACGCCCTTTGGTGGGCCTATGTAACCATAACCACGGTAGGATATGGCGATTTATATCCGGTAACCACAAAAGGAAGACTTATTGCTCTCGTGCTCATGACCGCCGGTGTAGGACTCTTCGGTGTATTCACCGGTTACCTCGCCAGCTGGTTCGTAGAACCCCACGACAAAGAAAAAGACGAACCCGCCTAAATTCTTAATCTCATAAACCCGAAGCTAAAACCTCACAAACCCAAAACTGAACAAACCTCAAACTTGACAAATCCAAGCCAGATTAACTCTCTAAACCCTCCCCTCTCAACTCTCATCTCTCCCCTCTAAACTCACTACCTCCTCCCCTCTTCCAAGGCCTTTTTGCGGAACCTCCGCACCCTGAAATACATCGCAATGCTGCTGCCAAAAACCACCAGCATCAACCAAAACTTCCCCATAAGAATATAATCCTTAGGAAACTCCATATAAATGGCTAAAAATTCGATGGCGCTAATAGCGGCCGCGACCAGGGACAACAGACCGAGGATGTGGTATTTGATCATGAGGTACGTTTAATGTTCCACTTACGTTTAATATTTCCCAATCCGAAAACGCCTGGTCACTCACCAAACCCGTTCCCGTAATTATCTGATCTTTCGTGGTAATGCGCACAAAGCGATCCGTATAAATCTTGCCGCTATCTTGCTGCCAATGCAGCTCCTCCGTGTTCAACCGCTCCCCCTTCACATTCAGAATCTCTACATTTTGACGCACCACAATCTTCTTATCATCCGGATACGAAATACCGTAATCCGCCGTTAAATAACTCTGAATTTTGCCGTTAACGTCGTAAAAATCGACTTTCAAGCCCTTCACCATCTCCAAATACGGATTGCTGCTGCGCTTTACCGCCGTTAGCAATGGCGAAAACACCCGCGCCCGCAAATACCCCGAATCGGTATATTCTATCGTGACCTTCTCGGCAAATTCCTTGGTAACCATACTGTCAAGGGCACCGCCCGACTTCTTAGTACCATACAATTTTTCATTCGAGCACGATGAACTTCCCCCGAAAAAAAGAAAAATCAACGCCCAAATGCCCCAAGAAATCCTCATATTAATCGTATTTGCGCTTCGCAAACCAAATATCACCCAATTGCACACCCACGCCCACCGTTATAAACTGCTCTCGGGGGAAATTTCCTCCCTTGGTAGCCCGCGTCATGTATTGCACGTTTATCTGAATCACATTCGTCAAAACCGAATTATCGAAATACCTCCTTATAATAGGTATCCCAAATCCCAAGCCATAACGCTGCTCCTGCAATCCATACAAATCCGCACCCTGTTGCACCATAATTTGCGATTCGCTCAAACCATAACTCAAGCGCACCGGAACCTTCATCTTCTTTTCGTTCGGCGCCTTCAAATCCATCGGATTGATAAATAAAGTAACCGAATAATCGTTGCGATCGCGGAATACATCCGTATTGTTCATGCCTTTGTACTGCGACCATAACTGCGTGCGCCAGTCCAAAGCTAACATAAACGACCTGCGATACCGAAAGCTATATCCCACTCCAAAAGAAGCCGGCATGCTAATCGATTTCGTTACCCCTTGCTCGTTAATAATCGTATCCAAAACCCGTGTGGCACCGCCAATAATCTCCATGCTCTGCGCCAAGCGATTGGTATTGGCTTCTACCCCCGAATACCATTCGTAACTGAATCCCAAACGGTGGTAGGTACTGTCGATCTTGTGCTCAAATAAAACCCCTACTTGCTGTTGCATACCGCGCAAAACCATGCTCTGCGCATCCTCAACCGCTCCCAAACCGAAACTATCTATAACGGTAAAAACCGCATTGTCGCGCGTGGTGCCAAACACATAACCCATGCCGTAACCCAAATTCACCGAATTACCCAAGCGCACGCCCGTATTCCACTGCAACATATTCACGCCGCCCGAACCCAAATAAGCCGTCCGCGTCGGCAATCCCACATTGTTGTCTATATAATAGGTATACCCCATGCTGCTCAAAGGCCGCAACGCCACCGCAGTAGTAGCCCCATAAGGCGTATATTTCCAATATTTTTGATCTTTCGCCGTATCGTAACGCAACAACTTCTGATCTACATACTTCCAAATCGGCATCGCCAAACTCAAATAATCAATGCTACCGCCCTGAAAATCATTCACCTGATCGCCCTGGGTAGTATTGCCGTTCCGATAATTTCCCCCGAAATCAAATACCGTATAACGCGTATTTCCCAAGGTGGCCGGATTCGACAACGAATGCGAGAAAAATCCACCATACGTGTGCTGCGCCGTACCCGCCTGCGCCAAATTCGTATGCATCCACTCCCCCAAACCGTAATTGGTATAAGGCGATCGGATGAAGTTTTGACCTGAACTTCCCTGTCCTAAAAGCGAGGTCGAAACGCCCACACAGAAGGTAAAAATGAGCGATTTAAAGCGATTGATATGCATAGTTTAATCCGAGGTGCAAAAGCATCGGCTCCACAAATATCCCCGTTTTCAACGGGTTTGCCAAAAATGATGCGTCGCCGCCCGTGAGAATAACGACAGAATCCGCATTTTTACTTTGAAATGCCCCTATTCGGTCCTCGATTTCTGCCCTAAATCCATATAAAACACCCGAATGCATCGCCCCCGCCGTGTCTTTTCCCTCTCTCGGGGGAAGCTCCCCTAACGCCTCCAAGCGTGGCAAAGCCGCCGTATGGTCGTGCATCGCCCGATACCTCAAATCCAATCCCGGCGATATCGCACCGCCCCAATACACTCCCTGGGCCGACACATATTCGTACGTGACACACGTGCCCGCATCGATAATTAAAATTTCTTTTCCTTTATATAGTGACAAAGCCCCCATCACCGCAGCCAAACGGTCTGCCCCCACCGAATGAGGCTCCGCCACATCCAATGTAAAAGGCAAATCCATGCCCGCATCCAACCACCGAATGTCAACACCATCAAAATCGGGCCTGCCCGTAACCGAACACGCCATCACCGGCAATTGCGACTCCTTTAAAAAGCCTGCCA
>CBFHXF010000038.1:0-18842 GCA_965659745.1 Bacteroidia bacterium | reverse complement strand
AAATTGGAGCTGAAAGGGTCTTTGAATGCCCAGGTTTCTGCATTGTAAGTGGGTGTTTTTTATCAATCCTAACTATTTTAACGGGTATTGATTTATATCTTTATTGTCTCCACCCTAAATTGGTTTTTGTTTCCTTCGTTTTAGCATACGTTAACTGATTAGGTCACCATAAGTAAGTCCTTGAACCTACATAGGCAGTGTTGATCTGAAGGGATTAATTATGGATTCGTATTTGCTATTTTGACATAAGTTGAGCAATATTCCACACACCCCTGAAACTGTGTATAAATGCAAATAATTGCGCATTTAATTGGTTTTATATTCGTAGGATACCACAATGGCGGCACCAAAAAAAGGAAATAGTAAGGGTAAAAAAGGCGTTGGAGATTTTTTAAAAGATAAGCCTAACGATAGAAATGAAAAGATTTCAGGGAAAGATATTTTTAGCGCGGCTTCTTTAAAAAATGAAACCACCCGCAGGGTTTTAGGGTTTTTACTCTTGACCTTTTCAGTAGTGACTTTTATAAGTTTCTCCTCGTTTTTCTTTTCTTGGAAATCGGATCAAAGTTTTTTGGCCGACAGTAATTGGGAAGATTATGCCGAAGAATTGGGCGAAGTTAAAAACGCCATGGGTTATTTGGGAGCGCGTTGGTCGTATATCATGATTCATAACGGATTTGGATTGGCCGCATTTGCCATTTTGCCGTATTTGGTATTTTCCGGACTGTATTTATTGCTGAATTTTCGTCCGTTTTCGCTTTTGAGAATTTTGTTGCACACGCTCATTTTCATGACCTGGTTTTCTTTGTTTTTGGGTTTTGTATTCCAAAATTGGGCTCCACTTTTGGGAGGTTCCTTTGGTTATTTTGGGATACAACAGCTTCAAACTGGGGTGGGGATAATTGGTGCTTTTGTATTTTTAGCGGTATTTGCTTTCTTGTATTATTGGATCATTGTAAATGCCAATCCCTTTGAATCTCTTCAAATGAAGGCGGCACAAATAGAGGAAGATTTCAAAGCGGAAGAGTCTGTAAACATACAAGATAACGGCGTATTTGAACCGCAAATTTTCGAGGATATTTCCGAGGATCCACACGCCAATGAAGATTTGGGTGTTACCGAGCTTGAGGAAGGGGAAATTTCCCCCGAAATAGAGAGCGAAGAAGCTTACGAGGAAGAGGAAGAACCTGTGGTGGAGCCGATACGCTTGAAGCGAACAGACGAGCCTGTAGCGCCTTCAGAACGCGTAATGCCTAGTCAACAGCCGGAGCCGATTCGTAAAATAGAAACCGAAAGTGGTTTTACCATTGAAGACAATACCGCGGTGGAAGATGAAAGTGTAGATGAAAATTTGGCCGATAAACAAGTGGAAGAAGAATATGGTAGCATCCATACGGAGTACGATCCACGTGCCGATTTGAGTAACTATCGTTTCCCCACGCTTGATTTATTGACCGATTACGGAAATCAAAAGCATGAAATCGATTATTCGGAAATAGAAAAAAGTAAAAATTTAATTGAAGAAACGCT
The DNA here is from genome assembly GCA_965659745.1 of Bacteroidia bacterium. Classification (GTDB taxonomy): domain Bacteria; phylum Bacteroidota; class Bacteroidia; order NS11-12g; family UBA955; genus VMCP01. Next base: position 17,312 of record CBFHXF010000038.1, on the reverse strand, counting down.
CCTGAATTATAAAATAGGTATTGCAAAGATTTCGGCTTCGGTAGGTCCTACGGTTACCCTTTATGAAATCGTGCCGGCTCCAGGAGTGAAGATCTCTAAAATCAAGAACTTGGAAGATGATATTGCCTTGAGTTTGGCGGCTTTGGGTATACGTATTATTGCGCCTATTCCCGGGAGGGGAACTATCGGTATAGAGGTGCCCAATACCAATCCGGTAATGGTTCCTATGCGTTCTATCATTGCCAGTAAGAAATTCCAAGAATGCGAGTATCAGCTTCCGGTAGCCTTAGGAAAAACGATTTCTAATGAAATTTTCATTGCCGATTTAGCTAAAATGCCCCACTTATTAATGGCGGGTGCGACCGGACAGGGTAAGTCGGTAGGATTGAATGCCATATTGGTTTCGTTGTTGTATAAGAAACATCCGGCCTATGTGAAATTTGTTTTGGTGGATCCCAAGAAGGTAGAACTTACGCTCTTCAATAAAATTGAAAGGCACTTTTTGGCGAAATTGCCCGGCGATGCCGACGCAATCATCACCGATAATCAGAAGGTAGTGCATACGCTGAATTCACTTTGTGTAGAGATGGACAATCGCTATAAGTTGTTACAGGAAGCGATGGTGCGTAACATTATTGAATACAATCGGAAGTTTTTAGATCGCAAGTTGAATCCCGAGAACGGTCATAGATTTATGCCCTACATCGTAGTGGTAATTGACGAGGTTGCGGATTTGATGATGACGGCCGGAAAGGAAATAGAAATTCCAATTGCACGATTGGCACAGTTGGCCCGTGCTATCGGAATTCACTTAATATTAGCTACCCAGCGGCCTTCGGTAAACGTTATTACGGGTATGATTAAGGCGAATTTCCCTGCGCGTATAGCCTTTAGGGTTACTAGCAAAATTGATTCGCGTACCATTTTAGATGGCAATGGAGCCGATCAATTAATAGGAAAGGGCGATATGCTGTACAACGGAGGAAATGAAATGGTGCGTTTGCAATGTCCGTTTGTAGATACCCCTGAAGTAGAAAAAATCTGCGAATTTATAGGGGAGCAGCGGGCGTATCCTACGGCCTATATATTGCCTGAAATTCAAGAGGACGACCACGGCGGTTCTGGGGGCGAGTTCGATTCCGACAGTCGTGATAGTTTGTTTGAAGATGCCGCACGTATAATGGTGCAGAACCAGGTGGGAAGTACGAGCATGATTCAAAGGAAGTTGAAAATTGGATATAACCGTGCAGGCCGATTGATGGACCAATTGGAGGATGCCGGGGTAGTGGGGCCTAATTTAGGCAGTAAGCCGCGGCAGGTATTAATACCCGATGAAATGGGCTTAGAGGACTTTTTGTCCAATCTATATTAATTCTTATCCGTTTATAGTAGGATTTTCATCATTTTTGAATAATTTCGAGATGCCTTTAACAGGTATTAACTATTGTATTAAACGGATGAAGCGCTATTTAACCCTAACCTTAAGTTTGATTTTTTGTTCAATTGTTCTGTTTGCACAACCTGATGCAAAAAGCAAAAGCATATTAAAAAAGTCGGAAGACCACTATAAGTCATTCAAAACCATTACAGCAGATTTTACATTAACTACCACAGGGGAAGGAAAGAAGTCTCATTCGAACAAAGGGAAACTTTTTATTAAGGGAAATAAATTCCGTTTAGAATATGCCGAACAAACCATTTACTGCGATGGTAAAAATATATGGTCATACAATCCCGTAGATGAGGAAGTTACTTTAGAAACGTATAAAAAGAAAACCAACGATTTATCACCTGAAGATATGTTCAATCTGTACAACCGCAATTTCAAATCTATTTTTGAGGGAACGGTTAAGTCAGGTTCAGAGTTGCATAATGTGGTAAAGTTGGTGCCTAAAAAGCGCAAGGAAAAGTTTGCCTATATAAAGGTTCATATTGATCAAAAGACGAGTGAACTAAGGAAGGTCATTCAACACTTTAAAAATGGAAATGAAGTGATTGTATCGGTAACGCAATTCACTCCTAATAAAAGCCTCTCAGACACCCATTTCACTTGGCAAGCATCAGATCATAAAGGTGCGGTCTTGGTAGATTTGAGGTAAGGGCGATTAACTTTTTGTTTCTTAGTTTCTTTTTTAACTTTCACATTGCAGGATTTTGTAGAGTTCGATTGTTGTCGATTAAGCGCTTTTAGCCAGAATAAAACTGTTTCAGATTATATTTGCGTTCATCATTGGGATGGGCTTAAATTGCTAAATTTCAAACAAATCAATTATTTCAATTATGCGTTCATTGAAGAAATTAACAGTGAAGGGTTTATTAAAATTGAAGATTATTACAGGAATCATGATGTATTAAATTTTAAAATAATCATAGATTCGTCTAGAACAGAATTAAATAGAACTATTCTCGAACTTAAGAAGTATAAATTACGTCAAGTCATTGGTTATTTTCAAGGTGATAAAGACGAAATCGAGCAAAGGCAAGACAATACATTAGATTTGTTGGAGGTTAATGATTCAAATATAAATCTTTACAAAGATGTGTATTTGGATGTTTTTGATGCTGAAAATAGACATCCAGAATCGGTATTGGAAAACTTGCGATTAGTACTTTCAATAAATAATTTCAAAGCTTTTATTGCTTTATATAACAATGAAATAGTTGGAATATGTTCGTTCAGAGTTTATAATGGGAATTTAATGTTTACTGCGGGCGGTTTGATGAAAAAATACCGAGGTTTAGGAATACAGAAGATGATGTTTCACAATAGGAAAATAGTGGCTGAATCTCAATGGGAATTTGATAAAATCTCATCATGGGCGTATCATAATACGTCTAGCTTTAATAATTTGACCTCTTTTGGTTTAGCAAACACCCGAAATTTTAATGTGTATGAATTTATTGGAACATCTGGATGATGTAATTGACAGGTATCCAAATCATATAGCGGTTGAAAGTCCAAGAGCAATAATTACATATTCAGATTTAAGATTACGTATCGAGGAAAAAGTTGACGTTATTTTAAGTTATGGCATTTGTGATTCCTGCATTGCAATCGCCCAAACAAGTCAAATTGAGGAATTAATTAGTTTATTGGCTATTTTGTATTCTGGAAATCATTATTTTATTATTCCAGATATAAATAATATTAATTTAAGTGCTGATATTCCAATTGTTGCAAGATTTGAAGGTCCCGAATTTGTGGTTTTTGAAGGGGAGTATGTGCACGAATTTGTTAGGAAAAATTGGTATCAAGATATTGATATAAATAAAAGGAAAATGTGCGTGTATTCTACAAGTTCTACTTCAGGAAGTCCGAAATTTGTGGTGCATTGTTTTGGATTTATTTACATTGATACATTACGTCAAATAAATAATAATAAATATACTTCAACTGATCGAGTAGATCTGCTTTTTTCAAATTCATTTAGTGCATCATTGGCTAGCATTTTTCCAGCATTATTAATTGGTGCAAGTTTAATATTTCGAGATGATCGAGAAAATGTAGGTAATATATTTGATTTCTGGATTGAATCGCGAATAACTGTTACAACCCTAACTTCATCAGTATTTCGTTCCATGGTTAGGTTTGAATTGCCTAAAATAAATGAAAACAGGGTAAAATTGAGATTTGTTTGTATATCTGGTGATCGATTAGAGGAGGTTGATGTAAAGCGTTTTTTTGAGACTTTTAATAGTGAAATCATTTTGCAAATTGCTTATGCTTCGACAGAAACACGGACAATAGCATCGCTTGAGATAAATGAATTTAACCAATATTCCCCGAATAGTGTGGGTAAGCTTGTATCAGGCAAGTCGGTAAATATTGAAAGTTCTGTTGGTAATAATTATAATCACGGAAGTATTATAGTAATATCGAAGGAATTAGCGTTGGGCTACTATGAAGATAGAAAATTAAAGCCATTTCCAGTTAAGGAAGGATTTAGTGTTTTTAATACAGGGGATCTAGGGATGTTTAATGATCAAAATGAATTGATTATTAAAGGTAGAGCAAGTAAGGTCGTGAAAATTGATGGGAAATGGATTGATATTAATTTTTTAGAGGAGAAGGTTAGTGAGTTTACGAATTGTAATTGTGTAATAATGCCTTTTGTAGATATAAATGGGTTTGATTATCTCGTAGCGTTTATAGAGGGTGATATTGAATTTTCATTTAATGAGGTTTCATCTTTTTCAAAAGATTTAATTACCCCAAAGTTCCATTATAACATTCGGACTTTCCCAATAAATGCTCATGGCAAGATATCGAGAACTCACTTGAGGGAACATCATGAATTTGCCTTGAAAAATCAAGAAATTGAATCTAGAAGTTTAGATTTTTTTAATTCCTCCATAAATGTAATAATAAAAAATATTTGGAAAGAGGTGTTGGGGGTTTCTGAAATTTATAATCATAGTGATTTTTTTAAGGATTTGGGCGGTACTTCTTTATCGGCATTAGTGATGATTACTGAAGTGGAGAATCAGTTGGATTCGAATTTAAAAGATATAAAACTATCTGATTTGACAACTTTTGGAAGTTTTGTAGTATCTATTAATAGAAATTTAGATTTCCCTATTCTTATTCAAATCGGAAGTGTATTAGAGGGGCGAAGAAACATGATTTTTATCCAAAATGGATTCGGAGATTCATATGAAAACATCCTTGGTAGTTTTGTAAATGAGTTTAATATTTTTGTATTGAGATACAATCAATATGATAAAGATTCCTATGTTAAAGGGCAGCTGTTTTTTGAAAAAATGGCAGAAACTATTGATCAAAAAATTGGACGTGAATTTATTCTAATTGGTAATAGTTTTCATGGTTATATTGCCGCGCAAATAGCTCAAATTCGTCCATTATGCAAATCTGTCATTTTGTTAGATACGCCATTTTATAAATTCAGTGTTTCGAGTGTATTAAAAAACAAGAACTTGAAGAATAGAAATAGCATTAAGAATCTTTTTTATTTGTCATTAAATCCTTTTAAATGGAAACTGGTTCTTTATAAAGTTAGAAAGATTCTAAAAAATAAGTATATGCCCAAACAAGAAAAATACTCTGATTTTACATTAAGTGTAATTGATATAGTGAAGAATAATAGACCGATAAATAAAATACAAAATCTTGTTTATCTTTTCTTTAATCAATCAGGTATTACAAATAATAAAGATATTTTAGATTGGCAAAAAGTAACCAAAGGCAATTTTAAACTTGTGGAATTCAATATTGGGCATTTGGATTTTAATAAACCGGAAATATCAGGACAAATTTCAAATACAATCATAAGTTTAGTTCGAGAAGAATAAAAAAAAGCCGCTTCTTTTGGAGCGGCTTTTTAAATATTAAGGGTTGTGATAAATTACTTCAATACGTCGAACATGCGCTGTCCGATTTCGGCAGGGCTTGCTACTACGTGTATTCCGCAAGATTCCATAATGGCCATCTTAGCAGCAGCAGTATCGTCTTTTCCACCTACAATTGCTCCGGCATGACCCATACGGCGACCTGGAGGCGCTGTTTGTCCGGCAATAAATCCTACCACAGGCTTGGTTCCGAATTCTTTGATCCAATGGGCTGCTTCGGCTTCCATTCCACCACCAATTTCTCCAATCATTACGATACCTGCAGTTTCAGGATCGTTCATGAATAATTCAACGGCTTCTTTGGTAGTAGTTCCAATAATTGGGTCACCACCAATTCCAATAGCAGTAGATTGACCTAAACCTAGTTTAGTCAATTGGTCTACCGCTTCGTAGGTTAGGGTACCTGATTTAGAAACAACACCTACATTTCCTTTTTTGAAGATAAAGCCGGGCATGATTCCGATTTTAGCTTCTCCTGGAGTAATGATACCCGGACAGTTAGGTCCGATTAAGCGGCTATTTTTACTTTGAAGATATTCGCGAACCATAACCATATCCTTAGTAGGAATTCCTTCGGTGATGGCTACGATTACCCCAATACCAGCATCTGCAGATTCCATGATGGCATCGGCAGCAAATGCAGGAGGTACGAAGATGATACTAACGTTGGCGCCACCTTGTTTCACCGCTGCTTCAACGGTATTGAAAACAGGGCGATCCAAATGAACGCTACCGCCTTTTCCAGGAGTAACACCACCAATTACATTGGTACCGTACTCAATCATTTGTGTTGCGTGGAAAGTTCCCTCGTTACCAGTGAAACCTTGCACCACCACTCTCGAATTTTTATTTACTAAAATACTCATGTCCTGAATGTCACTGCGAAAATAACCTATCGCTTTTACATTCCCACACCTTTAAACGATATTAACGAAGATTTCAAATATCTCGTTAGGTTTACTTTTCAATTAAAGAGGTGATGTTCGAAGATAACGGACCGGTGGTAGAGGGGAAGTAGGCCAATAATTTGCCCTCTTCGTTGACTAAGAATTTATTGAAGTTCCAGCTCACCTCGCTATCTAATACCCCGTTTACGTTCTTTTGAGTTAACCAACGGTATAATTCGTGTTGCTTTGGACCTTTTACATCCATTTTTTCTGACATCAAAAAGCTCACACCGTAGTTTTTTTGGCAGAAATTTTTAATTTGAGTGGCATCGCCGGGCTCTTGTCCGCCAAATTGATTACAAGGAGTTCCAATTATCACTAATTTTTCTGGATATTTTTCTTGCAGTTTTTGCAATTCTTCATACTGCGGTGTGAAACCACATTCGCTAGCTGTGTTAACGATTAAAATTTTCTTTCCTTTAAAATCAGCAAGATTTACTTCTGTGCCTTCTAAGGATTGTAATTTGATATTGAAAAAGGGACTTTTGGGTTGACTATTTTGCATGGTTTTGGAATCTACGGTTTTGGTTTTGCCGAAAAAACAACCGGTAAGGGTAGCAATAATGCCTAATTTTAGGGCTTTGTTGAATAGAGATTTCATATAATAACAAAACAAAAATATGACATAAAGGTTTTAGGCGTTCTTTGTTTTCCCTCCGTTTAAAAATGTGTATTTTCGTAGGTATGAAGCATCTGTCATCGATAGCGGTAATTACCATGATTGTTTTGTCTTTTTTCTCTTGCGAAGAAGAAGCACCCCTTATACGTTTTATTGAAAAGCCTTTATTAGACACTGCCTACCAATCGGCGGCGCCTGCGGCGCAAGCCAAAACGGTTTGGTTGGCCGATGTTACCGGAGTGAAATGTGTAAACTGTCCGGAAGCAGCAGAAATAGCCTATCAACTATATAAGGATAATCCGGGTCGCGTAGAAATAATTGCTTTATTTCCAACCTTTTCGAGCTTGAATAGTTTGATAAGCCCTTGGTCTGGTTACGATACCCTATATACGAAGTTGGCCGATGATATCATGGGGGCGCAGCCCGATGCCCTGCCGCGTGGATTGGTCGATAACATTGTGTACAATGGAAATCGTTTTATTGATCGTTTTTCATGGCCTGCGGTGGTGCAGCAGCAGATGAATTTAACAACGCCTATCAATCTTGAGGTTAAAGCCAATTGGATTGCCGATGAAAATAGAGGGCGTATTGAGTATAAAGCCACCGCCAATGCGGCTTACACGAAGCCTGTTTTAGTAATTGGTGCCATTTTAGAAGATAAAATTATTGGAAAACAATCCGACCGTAGGGTTAGCAGTGGTTATATTTCGAATTATGAATTCAACCATGTTTTGCGTGGGGTAGTGGGTTCTACTACCGGCGATACCTTGGCTCCCGCCTTTCCCTCTTCTGGTTACACCGTAGAAAAGCATTATTACTTGAATAAAAACGATAAATGGAAAGTGGAAAATTTATCGGTTTTGATCTGGATTCTCGATGCCGAAACCCGCGAAGTAATGCATTGCAAAGCGGCTAAACTTACCTTATAATGATTAACTGGGAGGACGCCCTTTTGGGTTTTTTAGCCCATTTGAAATTGGAAAAATCCCTTTCGGAAAATAGCGTTAGCGCCTACAAGCGCGATTTGCAAAAACTTACCCATTGGGCTCTCAAAGAAGGAATATTACGTCCTACCCAAATCGATAAAAAGCAGTTACAAGATTTTTCGGCCTACATCGCCGATACAGGGGTGAAAGCAACGACACAAGCGCGCGTTTTAAGCGGAGTAAGGGCATTTTTTCGCTATTTGGCCCTTGAAGATTTAATTGATCAAAGTCCCGCCGATTTTTTAGTGTTTCCCAAAACCGGCCGTAAATTACCGGCTGTTTTAACCCCCGATGAAATAGATGCCATGATTGCCACTTTTGATAGGTCAACCTTAGAAGGAGAACGGAATGTGGCATTGTTTGAAACCTTGTATTCGTGTGGATTGCGGGTGTCGGAATTGGTAAATTTAGGACTTACCCAAATACATCGAGAGGAAGGATATATCCAAGTAATAGGAAAAGGCAATAAGGAGCGTTTGGTACCTATTTCGGATAGGGCACTGAAACATATTTTTCTCTTTGTAGACTATTATCGCAATACCTTAAAGATAGATCCGAAATACAGAGATGCGGTTTTTGTGAGTGCAAAGGGTCGGGGTTTGACCCGGCAAATGGTGTTTTTTCTGTTGCGAAAAGCAGCTTTAGAAGCCGGAATTCAAAAGGTGATTTCTCCGCATACCTTCCGACATAGCTTTGCCACCCATTTGGTAGAAGCGGGCGCGGATTTGCGCGCGGTGCAGGAGATGTTAGGGCATGAATCGATTACCACTACGGAAATTTACACGCATTTAGATAGGGGCTATTTAGCCAAAACGTTGGAGCAATTTCACCCGCGTTCTAAATAAGCCGAAAAGGTTTTTTTGCCTTTGAAAAAATAGGCAAATACCAAACTTTCTAGAATCATTCCTTTTAAATTTTGGGGTAATATGCGAGAATCGCTCTTTATTATTTGGGCTTTGATTTTGTCGTATTCCCGGTGGGCTTTAATAATTTGCAAGGTGTGAAGCGGCTTCCCCTGAAGCATAAAAAACACCCCTGCTAAACCATCTAGAAATTTCCGTTGCAATATGCGTTTTGAGGCAATAGAATCGGGTAAATTCTTGTGCATCATGATCAAACTATTCCTGAAATTGAGGAATGTTTTCTTGGGATTTTGATTCGATAACGTAGCCCCACCCATATGGTAGACAACGGCTTTTGGGCAGCTGTAGATGCCAAGATTATGCAATTGCAGCCTCCAACATAGGTCGATTTCTTCCATGTGTGCGAAGAAGCTCGGGTCTAAGCCGTTAACTAAATTCCAGGCATCGCGTTTGATAAATAGAGCGGCTCCTGATGCCCAAAAAATGGGTTCACTTTGCTGGTATTGCTGGGTGTCGAGTTCTACATTACCAAAAATTCGGCCTTTGCAAAATGGGAATCCGTAGTGGTCTATAAATCCACCCGCGGCTCCGGCGTATTCAAATTTGCCGTTCCGTTTATAGTCTAATATTTTGGGTTGTGCGGCTGCAAAGTCAGTATGTTTTAAGGCTGTGGCGTACAATTCATGCAACCATTCGGAGTGACCGGGTTCGGCATCGGAATTTAGCAATACAAAATATTCGGCATCACAATGCTTGAGCGCTTCGTTATAACCGCCAGCAAATCCATAATTCTGGTCTAATTTGATAATATGAATTTGGCTGCCGAAGGTTTTTTTTACGAATTCTATCGAGTCATCGGTTGAGGCATTATCGGCCAGCACCACACGCACATTTTCATGTTGGGAGTGCTTCAATACCATGGGGAGGCATTGTGCAAGGATATCTCGGGTATTGTAATTAAGAACTACAACATCGATGCGGGGTAAACTCATTTTTCTACCTTGAAAGGCACAAATATAAAGTTAGATAGAGGCCCCGACAACCACAAAACACAATATTGCTTTTGGGGATCGCCAGCGGCTTTTTTAAAATCTTGAACTTTATCGGTTTGTATGATATTCAGCTCGGTAAGTCGCTCAACCGTGGTGGCATTAATGCTATAAGCAAAACCAAATTCATGGCGATCAAACAACAGTTCTCCAATTTGGGCATTTTCTTGATGGGCCACAAAAATGGGAATTTCGGTAAACCCGCCTTGAATCATTTCTTCTGAAACTTCTTTAAGCTCATTGGAAATGCCTTTTAATTGTTTTTTCAGTATGTCGAGTTGTGCGGTTACTGCGGCTGCGTTCATTCTTTAGGGTTTTAAAATGCGCTGGGTGCTTTGCTTGTTTTGGGAAATTAACTGAACAAAATAAACACCTTTAGGCAGGGCTTCCAAATTGATTTTGAAATCCTTTCCTCTATTACCGTTTGTTTTGTGTACCAGTGTACCGTTGGTATTGTAAATATGAATGAAGTCTAAGGGACTTTCCGATTTGATATTTACAAAATTGGAAACGGGATTGGGGCTGATTTTAGCGGCAAAAGTACGAGGATTTTCTACAGCGGTTTGAACGTCTTTTAACTTCAAGTACCAAATACCTCGGCCGTGTGTAAAGGCGAAAAGTGTGCGGTCTGAATTTCTTATTTTTACTTCATGAACTGCTACGCTAGGTATGCTATAATCTTTTTGCCATGTAATACCGCCATCGAGGGTGTAATATAAACCGTAATCCGTTCCCGCGAAAATATAGTGTTCTGGACTTCGTGGGTCAACGGCCACGCTGTTCACGGGCAAACCTTTGGGTAAATTGGCTGAGATATCAGTCCAAACTGGATTACTTGAGTCTAAATTACTCACTTTCCAAATGCGGGAAGTGTCTGAATAGTTGCTGAAAGCGCAAAAAATTTGATATTTATTTTTTGGGTTTACTTCAATAAAATTTAAAAAATCATTAGTAATGACAGCAGGTACGCTTAGGTTATAACTCACATCGGTACCTACCTCGGTAGCGGCATTTTCTAATTTGTAGAGCTGTGCCGCATTTCCCCCGAAATACATAACGGGATTTTGATCGTGGCTAATTCCAATGGCTTTTAATCCGGAGCGGGTAGTGGTGTTGATGCGCTGCCAGTTATCTCCGCCGTCTACGGTACGGTGTATGCCCCGATTGGTGCGGTAGAAAACCATGTATTGGTCCTCTTCATTCATGTTGTAGGCATTGATAAAGCTCACTCCTTCGCTGGTGAACGCATCGTCGGCAATATACCTAAATTGTTGAGGTCCTGTTTTGAAGTTATCGATTCGTCTGATGCCTTCATTTTGTGTGGAAATGTAGGCAACATCTCCATCTTGTTGACCTACGTGGGAGTAAGCCCCATCTCCTCCGAAAACTTTTTCAGAAACATAACGACGTATACCAAAGTGGGAGCCGTTATCTTGCGTTCCACCAATGCATTCATAACCTGAATATCCAGGTCCACCGGCATAAAATTGCGTTACACGATATCCAACATTGGCATCTTTAATGATATTGGCGCTGCCCCATTTCAAAAAGTAAACACCGCCATCGCTACCTACCGCGTATTCATTTTTATTTTGGTTGAAACCGGCAAAAGAATGGTGATCGGCATGGGTTCCATTAATGCGTGTCCACGACTGACCGCCATTCATAGAGTAAGCCGAATTTACACCACCCGCTACAATCTGATTGCTGTCGTGCGGATTGGCTCCTAACATCACACAATAGCGTTGGTAACCTGCGCCAATTGCGGTGGGGATATTGCGTTGGGTCCAGGTGCGACCTCCGTCGCTGCTTTTATAGAAACCAACTGGTGGATCGCTGAATCCAAATCCTTCGAACAACGCATACACCACATTTGGATAAGCGGCGCAGTTTGCCAATTGAATTCGTCTGAACGAGGTGGGTCGGTTGGGGAAGGTAAGTACCGACCAAGAATTGCTATTTCCGTTGGAATCGGAGGCCAAAACGCCATTGGAATGCATGCTTATTAAAATTCTATTGTTGGGAAGTACCAAGATGTCATTTACCTGTCGATTGCCACCATTATAGGCTTTTTCCCAGGTTTTACCGGCGTCGGAGCTGCGGTAAAGTCCCTGTGAGTTGGTTCCCACAAATAGGGTGTTGGAGTCGTCTAAACTATGCGCTATATCCCAAACTTCATCCATGCCTGCGAGTCCTTCGGTAGATGGAAGTTGAGTAAAAGATTGACCGCGATTGGTAGATTTGAAAATTCCATTTCCACTTACATCGGCACTATTAGCGCGACTTTCGCCGGTTCCATAATAGATTACATCGTGATTAAAAGGGTTAGAGGTAATACAAGAGGGCATCATCGACGTTTCGTGTTCGTTTACGGGATCCCAAGAATTGCCCTTATTGGTAGATCTCCAAATTCCACCAGAGATACCACCCGCTAATAAATGTTGGTCGTTTTCTGGATCTATCCATAGTCCGCGGGTTCTACCGCCTACAGATAAGGGACCTATTTCGATAATGGTATCGAAAATATCAGAACCATTTCTTTTGTTAATGTTTCTATTCTTGATATCCCAAAGCTGCCATTTGGAGCGCATCCATTTAGGAATAATGCCGTCTTTATTTTGTTTTTCTTGTTTCCATTGTTCGAAATAACCAGGGTGGGAGCCTTTGGAAGGCCGGTTGGTTTTAAATGATAATCCTTCTCCGGTATTGTATAAGCCTATGCCTATTAACGAGATAGTGAAAAAAGAAAACAGTACTGTGTAGAATGAACGCTTACGCATTCTACAAATATAGGGTGCCGGAGTGATGCGATTGTGTCAAAACATTATCATGGTACTTTAATTTGTATTAAATTATTTGAGATTTTTTTAATGTACTTTGCAGTTGATGAAAAAATCACTCAAAATATTCCTTTGGTTCCTATTTGCTATGGTATTGTACGGCGTTCTGTATTTTTCCCCCTATAAATACCTAATCAAAGGAATAAAACTTACCTATTTGCAAGGCACTAACTCGGCCCATTTTACAGATTGGTACGGTTTCGATACCCGTGTAATTCCCAATGGATCGAAAATTAGCACCCTGCCCAAATCATTCGATAGCCGCATTCCATTGAGCGATACCCTCCGAAATATGTTGGAAGAAACCGAATCGGGCTCATACCTTGTGTTCCGCAACGACACCCTGGTTTATGAAGAATATTTCAACGGATTTACCGATACCCACCACCTTAATTCGTTTTCTATGGCCAAAACCTTTACCACGTTGTTGGTGCAAAAAGCCATTGAAATCGGATACATACAATCTTGGGATGAACCTGTAAAAAAATACTTGCCTTGGCTAACCGGTCCCTTCTCAGACTCGGTAACGCTCCGACATTTATCAACCATGACGGCCGGTTTGGACTGGAATGAAAATTATCTTTCTCCTTTCAGCATAACGGCGCAAGCCTATTATACCGACGACATAGAAGGCGTAATGCGCGGATTGGGCATCATAAATAAGCCAGGTGAAAAATGGCAGTATCAAAGCGGAAGCACGCAATTGCTCACTTTTGTCTTGAGGGAAGCCCTACGCACACCAGGGGTTCATAGAAAGCCTATTCAAATGGATACAAGTTTTGCCACTCAAATGGATTTGGACAAACTAGAAAAAGAGGCAACTGCAGTAAGCAAAATCGACCTATCTATGCCTTTGAAGAAATATGCCAACATCAGCGAATTTGCCAGTGCGTATTTCTGGACGCCTTTAGGAATGGAAGCCCCAGCGCTTTGGTCTTTAGATAGAAAATCGGGCAACGAACTTGGGTTTTGCTGTTTGAATGCGGTAAGCCGCGATTTCGGTCGCTTGGGACTTTGGGTATTGAACAAGGGCAAATGGGGTGAAGCCACGGTTGATTCGGCGTTTTTGAATTTGGCTTCCAAGCCCTATAAAGACAATCGCTACGGACATTCGTTTTGGATTAGCAATGAAACACCGGTGCCGTTTTATTATTTCCAAGGATTAAACGGACAATATATTTGTATCATTCCTTCTTATAATATGGTAGTGGTAAGAACCGGAAAGCACATTAAAAGAATGGAAGGCGATAATTTCATATTTACGTGTGTACGCACCTATGTTTCAGAGGCGGTTCGCTTATTTGGAGCTAAGTAATTTAGAGATGTTAAATCACGCTTGTTTGGAGCGAAGTAATTAATAGATAATAAATTTCGTTTGTTTGGAGTGAATTAATAAGAAATTAATTGCAGTTATTTTAGATGGATTAATATAGATGTATTAAAACAGAAGAGATAATAAAACAAAAGAGGCCATCTCATTTGAGATGGCCTCTTTATATTTTAGGTAAAGGGAATTATTTACCTGCAGAACGGCGGATGATGTTCAACGCACCACCGGCAATAAACCATTCAATTTGTTGTTGATTATAACTGTGATTTACGCTGATTTGATCTTGGCTGCCATCGGCATGGTTAAACACCATAGTTAAAGGCTTGTTAGGAGCAAATTCAGTCAATCCAATGATATCGATGGTATCATCTTCTTGGATTTTATCGTAATCATTTTTATCGGCAAAAGTCAAGGCCAACATACCTTGTTTTTTCAAATTGGTTTCGTGAATACGTGCAAACGATTTTACTAAAACGGCACGAACGCCTAAATGGCGGGGCTCCATAGCCGCGTGTTCACGACTAGAACCTTCTCCGTAGTTTTCATCGCCTACTACAATACTGCCAATTCCTGCGGCTTTATAGGCGCGTTGGGTATGAGGAACCGCATTGTATTGTCCGGTTAACTGGTTTTTTACTTCGTTCGTTTTCTCATTGAAGTAGTTAACGGCTCCAATTAACATGTTGTCAGAAATATTGTCGAGGTGACCGCGGAACTTTAACCAAGGTCCGGCCATAGAAATATGGTCGGTAGTACATTTTCCTTTGGCTTTAATCAATAATTTCAAACCTGTTAAATCGGTACGTTCCCAAGCGGCAAAAGGATCTAGCAATTGCAAACGCTTAGAATTAGGATCAACGGCTACTTGGATATGACTTCCGTCTTCCGCAGGGGCCATATAACCGGCATCTTCAACGGCAAAACCATTGGGAGGCAATTCGTAACCGGTTGGAGGATCTAATTTTACTTGTTCGCCATTTTCATTGGTAAGGGTATCAGTCAAAGGATTAAATCCTAAGTCTCCCGCAATCGCCAAGGCGGTAACCAATTCGGGCGATCCAACAAATGCGAATGTATTAGGGTTGCCGTCGGCACGCTTCGCAAAATTGCGGTTGAATGAGTGAACGATGGTGTTTTTTTCTTGCTTTTCTGCACCCATACGATTCCACATACCGATACAAGGTCCACAAGCGTTGGCAAATACCTGAGCTCCGATTTTGTCGAAAACTTCAAGGAAACCATCGCGTTCAATGGTGTAACGCACTTGTTCAGAACCTGGAGTAATGGTGAATTCTGCTTTGGTTTTGAGGTTCTTTTCAGAAACTTGTTTTGCTAAGCTTACGGCACGAGATATGTCTTCATAAGAAGAGTTGGTACAAGAACCTATCAAACCTACTTCTATTTTTAAGGGCCAGCCGTTTTTCTCGGCTTCTTCTTTCATTTTAGATATGGGCGTAGCCAAATCCGGAGTAAAAGGTCCGTTCAAGTGAGGTTCGAGGGTAGAAAGGTCTATTTCAATTACTTCATCAAAATAGGCTGAAGGATTGGCATATACTTCTGGATCGGCAGTAAGGTGTTCTTTAACGGTATTGGCTAAATCGGCAATATCGGCACGGTCAGTTGCACGTAAATAGCGCTCCATGCTTTCATCGTAGCCGAAAGTAGAAGTAGTGGCACCGATTTCAGCACCCATATTACTGATGGTACCTTTACCGGTACAACTCATGCTGGTAGCACCTTCGCCGAAATATTCAACGATGGCACCGGTTCCGCCTTTTACGGTAAGGATACCGGCTACTTTTAAGATAACGTCTTTAGGGGCTGCCCAGCCGTTTAGTTTGCCGGTTAACTTTACGCCAATTAATTTTGGGAATTTTAGTTCCCAAGGAAGACCGGCCATAACGTCACAGGCATCGGCACCGCCCACACCAATGGCTACCATTCCTAGACCACCTGCGTTTACAGTATGGGAGTCGGTTCCGATCATCATTCCACCTGGGAATGCATAATTTTCTAACACCACTTGGTGAATGATACCGGCACCTGGTTTCCAAAATCCAATTCCGTATTTATTCGAAACAGAAGCAAGGAAATCGTAAACTTCTTTACTTTCGCTATTGGCCACTTCCAAATCGGTTGTAGCGCCGTTTTGAGCTACAATCAAATGGTCGCAGTGTACGGTTGAAGGTACGGCTACTTTAGCGCGACCGGCTTGCATGAATTGCAGCAGCGCCATTTGGGCGGTGGCGTCTTGCATGGCCACGCGATCGGGAGCAAAGTCGACATAATCAGCCGCACGTTTGAATGCTTTCATTTCAACCCCGTTGCTCAGGTGGTTGTATAATATTTTTTCGGATAAGGTTAAGGGGCGACCCAATAACTCGCGGGCTGCTTTCACGTTGCCCGGCATTCTCTCATACACTGATTTAATTACGTCGATGTCAAAAGCCATAGTATCTATTTTTTAACATGGCGAAGGTCGGTATTTTTTTGCAATTTTATATCATTTTAGGGTAATGAAATCGGCCATGATGCGTGTGAAATACGGATAAATTATGCGTACTTTCGTTGAGTGGAATTGCAAGAATCAGTCGAACGCATCGTTTTAGGAATAGATCCGGGAACAAATCTCTTGGGATATGGAATTGTTAAAGTGAACGGTCGAAAAAACGAATTGCTGTCCATTGGAGTTTTGCGTTTGGGTAAAATTACCGATGCCGGTAAAAAATTACATGAGATTTATAGGCGCATCGCCGGATTGATAGACGGATTTAATTGCACAGAAGTGGCTATTGAGGCCCCGTTTTTTGGTAAAAACGTGCAAAGTATGCTCAAATTAGGTCGTGCTCAAGGGGTTGCTATCGCCGCCGCTATCTCAAAAGACTTACCCGTTTACGAATATGTTCCACGTAAAATTAAACAAAGTATTTGTGGTAACGGTAATGCCTCTAAAGAACAGGTTTTGGCCATGTTGCAAAGCGAATTCAAATTTGAAACACAGCCTGAAACCCTAGATGCCTCTGATGGTTTGGCGGCTGCCTTATGTCATATTTATCAATTCAGTCCGCGTGCGTTCGGACAAACCAAAGGAAAAGGGAAAACGGGTTGGGAATCGTTTGTAAAAGACAATCCCGATCGTGTGCGGTAGGGTCAGGGTTCACCCCTGACCCTACCGTTGACCCAACCCCTGACCCTAATGATAATCAAATTGCATTAGGCAACCGCAAGGGTTGCCCCCACGGGATATTCACAATTCATAATTCACAATTCATAATTCACAATTCATAATTCACAATTATATTTGTCTATGA
>CBFHXF010000037.1:17388-18882 GCA_965659745.1 Bacteroidia bacterium | reverse complement strand
CGTTTATTGCGCATCGAAGAGGCTGTTTTACGGGTTAACGATCGATTGAAAAAAGAACGCGGCGATGATATTGGTGAAGTTCTTAAAATTGAACGCAAGGTAGGTCCGAATACCAACGACGGACAGGTGAATGCTATTTTAATACCGAGTGAATCGCGGAATTATAGCAGTATGGAGTTAGCCAACTTTTTCCGAGACGAATTGGGTCCGATGCCCGAGGCTGAAAAGCTGACCTTCGGTCAAGCTTCGGCTTTTGGGAAGCCGGTTTCGGTGACTTTGCTGGGTGACAATGCGGCTGAAATAAACGCCGCTAAAAATGAATTGAAAGTGGCCATGCAAGCCATTCCCGAGTTGAAAGATGTAGTAGAAAGTGTGGAGTCGGGACGAAAAGAAATACATGTTGAACTTACCGATAAGGCCTATTCTTTAGGATTTACGGAAGCGCAAATTCTGAATCAAGTGCGTGCGGGTTATTTTGGATATGAAGCCCAGCGCTTACAAAGAGGTCGCGATGAAGTGAAAATTTGGGTGCGGTATTCTGAAAATCAGCGTAAATCGCTGAAAGATTTAGAAGAGATGCGTATCAAAACGCCAACGGGAATGGAAATTCCCTTGAGGGAATTGGCTACATTAGACATGCGCAGAGGGGTGGTAGATATTGATCATTTAGACGGACAGCGACAGGTAACCATAGAGTCGGAATTGCGCGATAAAAATGTATCTGCGCCTGTAGTCATTGCTCAAATTAAGGAATCCATTATACCCGAAATTTTGGCAAAACACCCGGGTGTATCTCCCTTGTTCGAGGGGCAGAATCGGGAGGCCTTGAAAACCCAAAAATCGGCCAAGTTCGCCTTGCCCTTTGTATTGATTAGTATTTTAGCCATCATCACATTTACGTTTAGATCTTTTGCTCAAGCTGTGATCATATTGTTATTGTTGGTTCCCTTTAGTTTGGTAGGGGTGGCCTGGGGTCATTATATCCACGGACAGCAAATGAGTATTTTGAGCTTCTTGGGAGTGGTGGCGTTGATAGGTATCATCGTAAACGACAGTTTGGTGCTGGTCGATAAAATGAACTCCTCATTGAAGGCGGGAATTCCTTTTAAGGAGGCCGTTTATCAATCGGGATATATGCGTTTTAGGGCTATCTTTTTAACGAGTGCTACCACGATAGCGGGTTTGGCGCCTTTGATCATGGAACGCAGTTTTCAAGCCCAATTTTTGATTCCCATGGCTATTTCGGTGGCGTATGGAATTGGTATTGCCACGGTGTTGACTTTGGTGATTTTGCCGGTGTTCTTATCGGTTTGGAATGATATAAAAAGACAGTCTTTATGGATTTGGAATGCGGGCGAACGTCCGAGTGCCGAAGACGTAGAGCCTGCCATACGTGAATTAAAAGCAGAAAACGATGATTTGGAATAGATTGAAAATGGCCTTAGGCCTAGGGATGTTGCTACAAATGGGTAGTGCAAAGGCTCAAGACAGCCT
>CBFHXF010000037.1:7852-17291 GCA_965659745.1 Bacteroidia bacterium | reverse complement strand
ATGATTTGGAATAGATTGAAAATGGCCTTAGGCCTAGGGATGTTGCTACAAATGGGTAGTGCAAAGGCTCAAGACAGCCTCACACTTTCGGGTTTGGTGAGTCGCACTTTGGCCTCAAATTACCAAATCCAAGTGAGTCAAATCCAAAGCCAGCAAGTGGGCAACTTGGCAACGCGCGGACAAGCGGGGTTCTTCCCCCAAATAAATGCGAATGGAAGCGGAGCTTTCAGTCAGAATAATACCAAATTAGAGTTTGCAGGAGGTTTGCCCGATGTAGAACGAAATGGGGCTATTAATACGTCTTATGGGGCTAATATTGGATTGAATTATACGGTTTTCAATGGCTTCGGAAGGGTATATACCTATCGCAGTTTGGTGCAGCAGTATCAATTGAGCCAGTTACAGGCCAAATTGGTAGCGGAGAATTTGGTATTTGAAGCCATCAGTCGCTATGTGAATTTCCAGCAAGCGCGGTTGAACGCACAAATTGCGGAAGGAAATTTAGCCGTTTCGGCCGAACGTTTGAACTATACGCGTGAATCGGTGGCCACAGGAGCGAAAACGAAGTTGGATTTGCTTTCCGCAGAATTGGATTTCAAAAACGACAGTTTGTTGTGGTTGCAATCTAAGGTGGGTGCGGAAAAAGAAGGTTTTGCCTTGAATGTTTTAATGGGGGAAATGCCCAATACACCTGTATCCTTGAGCACGGATATGCCGATTCCTGTATTGGAATCAGAATCGGTTTTGGTAGAAAAAGTTAGTCAGAATTCCAGCTCGGTATTGTTGGCGCAAGTCAGTAAAGAGTTGTCTCAAACCCAAAGCAACTTGGCCCACAGTCGGCAGTTACCTACCTTAAACCTGAATGCGAACTATGGACTTTTAAATTCTCAAAATGGGGCCGGTATCATCCTTTCTCAATCTAATTTAGGATTCAATACTTCGGCCACATTGGTGGTGCCCATTTTCAATGGAAAGCAATTGAGTACTGCCATAAAAAATTCGGATTTGGATATGAAAATCCGCAGTTTGGAGTATGAGCAAGCTAAGTTACAAGCGGCCCAATTGATTTATGAAGCATTCGCCGATCAACGCATATTAGAGGCGCAGATTACCACGATCACACAATCTGTTTCTGTGGCGGTGCGCGCGCTCGCACGCGCCAAAGAGGCATATGCCAGCGGACAGATTCGATTCAACGATCTTAGGGTTGCTCAAGTAAACGTATTGCAGTCCGAATCTGCATTGGTCTCAGCGCGCATGAATCTGCTGCGTTTGCGGTATTCAGTTTTGCGTTTGAGTGGGGATTTATTAAACTAATATCCGGGATTTCTATGGCGATACGTGCAAATGTGTCGCTTGCTAACAGAAAACAATTGTGATTTTTACAAAGATTCCCTTTCAAACATGGGATCTGTGATTTGCAGACCTTCTACGTATTTCGATGATTTACTCAACTGATAGGGGAGTAGATCGCTATAAATGATATGTGATTTAGGACATTTTAACTCGACAATGGCAAATTTTTGCTGTTCGGCGCGGATTCCTGTGGCCGCATTTTGGTATAAAATAGGGGTGTCGATGGTAATGCGAATGCTCGCATCGGCATTCATGTAGTAGTTTCGATGGTAACGGTTTAAAAGAGCCGCTCTATATCCGGTTGGAGGCATTAAATCAAGGGTTGTTTGATGTTGGTTCCAGCGTTGCATGCATAGGTCAAATAAGGTATTTAATTCCATTTCTCGGGGGAAGTTGAACTTGCCTAATTTGACGCTTTTCTTGGTATTGGTATCGTCGATCTTGATTTTGAACTCAGCGGTTACATTTATTTCTCCATGTTGTTTCCCATACCATCGGAAGCGAAGTTTTTTACGTTCGGAAAGTCCTTCTATATTTTCATTCAAATGGTCATATCCGTGGGTATCGGCATATAGGTTATTGATCCACCTCGGTTTGTGGATGGGGCTACAGGCAAATCGGGCGAGCTGCATTTCAAAGGCGGGTAATTCATGCAGGGGAATGGCAAATTTCTTTTCGAAACGCAACTCAGCGTTTACGGTTTCAGAAGGTTTAAGCCAATTGATAATCCGTGTCCACAGGGTATTATTTTTGGGTTGCGCTTCCGTATTCATTGCCGTATAGTTTGTCTTTTACATTCTCTGAAATATACAGGGTATCACCTTGGTGATTAATGGTGCTTCCTTCTTCGATTAGGTAATGGGTTTCATTTAAATCGCTATCGATATTCATTTGTGCCGGCCCATATTCGGGTTTCTTTTGGAAAATAGCTGCCGATAAACGCACGTTCTCAATATGAGTTTGGCTTACCTTAAGGGTGGAATTGTCTTTAGAAACCAAGCCGATTTCGCTGTTATCGATGCGTGAATTGACAAGGGTGAAGTTGCTTTTTTCTCCGGAGGAAACCGCTTTATCTTGTATGTAATTAAATTTGCAGTAGGCAATTTGGATGTGGCTCCCCGATCCATCGATACCGTCATTCCCAATTTTGTTGAACACGGTATGGCTGACCGTTCCGTTTGAAAAATCAGAGTCAAATGCATCGCTTAATACATTTTTAAATAGGCAATGTTCTATGGTGAATTGAGAACAACCAAAGATGTTCAAATAATCATCGCCCCGTCTGTTATCTAAAAAGGTGCAATTAGAAATGCGAATGTTGTTGGTTTTATGAAAGGTAATGGCAGAGGGTGTTTTCCAATAATCGTATTCTAAATTAGATAACCCTTTGAACACGACGTATTCCAAGACTACCTTATGTTGGCTCTCGATGAAAATGGAGGCGGCGCATTCTGGACTTGCTTCTATGATTATAGGTTTTTGGGCGCTTCCTTTGAAGTGAATGGAGCCGTTTATTTGCCATAAGGCTTTCGGTCCCGTGAATCGTATGTGCGTGCCTGGAAGTACGGTAATCGTTGTGTTTTTTCCGTGTTTTGTAATTTTGGAGAATGTATGCGTTCCTGAAAGGGTGAGTACGTCGTATTTCTTCCTTGTTTTAGGAAGGTGTTGGGGTATGTGCTTGAGCGCCTTTGTGAATTGCGTTAAACGGTCAATATTTTGTTTGTAAGCCGCCATTTGAATCGGGTCTAAAGGCATTATGGGATCTTGGTATTGTGGGATTAAGCGTTCGATTTTACGAGCGGCATTGCCTACTTCAGCATCTAGTTTCTCCCAAAAATCGGGAATATGATCTGCGCCCCATTGGGCATAGCTCACTAAGAAATTGGGTCTTCCGTTCACTATTTCAGTTTGTATTTTTCGCAAATAATTTTGGTAGGCTTTTTTGCGATTTTCGAAAGTGCTTAAATTTCCTGTTAGTTGCCAGTTGGGATCTAAATTAACTTCTCTTAATGTGGGTTCGAATGTATGATTTACCGGATTGTAATACCAGTGCATGTTGATGTCTACCCAATGATGCCAGCTGCCGTTAACCATTCCCAACGCCCATGCGCCTCGTGTTTTGTGATGGTCAATATATTTAAATAGCGTTCTTGCGGTATCATTAAATACGGTGCTCACAAATGTAGTTAACTGGGCTTGGCGTGCACTGTCGGTTAAGGTAGCATTGCAAGACCAATCGAGATCTTCCTCTTCGATGCCCGGTATGTCGCGCAGATGTCCCAAAAAGCCTTTTTCGAAAATGATGCTTTCCCGGCGTTCATTGGCTTCCACCAAGAATTTGTCGAACTTATCTTCGAGCAACATGACTACGGGTTTGTTTTTTCGAAATTGCACCCAAACGGGTTGGGTGTTTATTTGGATGCCGCCGTAGAGTTCTTTGTAGGCTTGGTTGGCCATTTGGTCAACGAAATACGTTCTGGTTTCGGGTAATACCAGAGAGAATGCCTTTTTATGGAACAAGCGGTTGTTGCCTTTGAGGCTTACTTTGAGCGACATGCGTTCGAAGCTGCCGTGGTGGTCGGGGAGCATGCCCATCATGGCAATTTCAGCTTTTTCCCATTTGCTTTGGTGGCCATGCAGGTGTTTAATCCGCGCTTTGTGTTTGTCTTTTTTGGCAATCCACGGTTTTCCGGTGATGCGGTATTTGTTTTTGTATTGTTGGTTCCACTCTTGGGAAAAAGCCTGGAATTCCAGTTCCGACATGTCGATTTTAAGGGTGTCGTTGAGGGTTTTGGGGTGAATGGATTTGGGAATGATACTCCAATTTTTTTGTTGGTAATCGAATTGAAAAATATCGGAGAGCAAAGCGGGCAGGTGCTTGCGGTAGCTCGAGTAACTGCCGATTTCTAGGACAAAGACGGCCAATCCTAATAAAAGGAATAAGGGTTTGAGGTTGACTTTATTGGGTTTGGCCCTCATTTTAGGCGAAACTTTGTGAGATTTTAACGGTAGCGTCCGTAATTTGATTTTCTTGTAATAAGGATTCTACGGCTTGTATCACTGAAATCTCTGCATTTTCTAATTGGAATAAAATGCGGTAATTACCGGCTTGATTTTCGTAATTGGTAAGTTGTGCCACGCCAGAAATGGCTAATAATGACTGTATGAGAGATTGGGTGCTGTTTGCGTATTTGAAATTTACGATGAGGAAATCTTGGGTAAGGAGATCGTGTTTGGCGTAACGGCGGTTGCGAATAATAGAAATAACGGCAAAAAGTATCACGCTAAACGTGCTTAATAGGAATTGTTCGGCGGCTAATGCAATAGAAATGGCGGTTAATCCTAGTAGGAATATAATTTGCTCAGGCTCTTTGATAGCGGTTCTAAAACGGATGATAGACAAAGCGCCCACCAGTCCTAAAGACAGCGCCAACGACGATTTGATGGTGGTTATTATGAGAAATATGGAAATGGAATAATAGAGAAAGTGAGAGGCAAAAAGTCGGCGGTTAGAGGCTACTAAAGCGAAATTGCGGAATAGGTATTGGAATATCAGCGTGAAGATTACCAGGAGTGTTAATCCGATTCCCCAGTTGGCGTAGTTTATAGAGCTAATTAATTGTGGTTTCTGTAATAATTCGTCCATTGTAATAAAAATAACGGCGAATTTACAATAATTTAACATAAAAAGGGGCTGCATCAAAATGCAGCCCCTTTTTATAGTTCATTCACGAGATTTGTAAATGAGTCTCGAAACAGTCGATCCTTTTTATTATTTACCAGAATTGGTAGATCCGGCTTTTGTGTTTTTCAAAGTACCAGAAGGTTTAAAAGAATTTCTGCCTCTTAATCTTGAGCTTGGCTTAGCATTGGGGTTCGTAGGGCTGGTGCTGTTCGCATTTACACTGTTAGGTGCCTTTGATTGTCCAACTTTCTGGCTAGAATTGGGATTGGCAATAGATACATTTGAGGTTTGCGACATGCTGTTGGCATTTTTGCTTGGCTGTGCAACGTTAACATTCGTACCGTTGTTTGCCTTGACAGTTTGAGGCGTTCGGCTGTTAACCGTTTGGTTTACTTTCTTACCATCGTTCGTGCGGTTGGCGTTACTAGGTAAGGTGTTGCCTTTTAATGCTTGTGCGGATGCACTTGAAACAGCAAAACTTGCGATTACAAAAGCAGCTAATTTGAATGTGTTTTTCATAATTTATTTTGTTTATGTTTCAAATCTAAAAATAAAAAATATGCAATAAATCACTTTAAATTGGTATTTTTAATAAATGAAGGCTTATTGTGTATGAGAATGTTTCTAATTGTTTTGTATACTTTGACTTATTGTTTTTTTTTGTTTATATGGACTGTGATTTATCTCTTTAATAAAGTGTTCTTTGTTGTTTTATTTGACAACCCCCTCTTTTATAATTGCTACTATTTCTGGATTTAATAAGGTAGAAATGTCGCCTACTTTGTCGGATTCGCCTTCTGCGATTTTACGTAAAATTCTTCTCATGATTTTGCCGCTTCTGGTTTTGGGCAACGCCGGTACAAATTGAATTTTGTCAGGCTTGGCAATCGGACCTATCAATCGCGATACCGTTTGCAGGATGTCGGCCTTCAATTGATTATCATCGTGGATGTGCTCTTGAAAAATCACATAGGCATAAATGCCCTGTCCTTTTATGTCGTGGGGAAATCCTACAATGGCACTTTCTACCACTCCGGTATGCATATTAATGGCATTTTCAACTTCCGCGGTGCCAATTCTATGTCCGCTTACGTTCAATACATCGTCTACGCGACCTGTTATGCGGTACATGCCATTTTCATCGCGTAAGCAACCGTCTCCGGTGAAATATTTCCCTTTATAAGCCGTAAAATAGGTCTGTTGGCAGCGTTCGTGATCGCCCCAGGTGGTTCGGATCATTCCGGGCCACGATTGGGCAATACACAGATTGCCGTTCACTGAATTTCCCCCGAGAACTTGCGCATTTTCATCGAGCAATTCGGGTAAAATGCCGGGCAGGGGATACGTAGCGTAGGTGGCTTTTGCGGGCGTGATGCCCGCCAAATTAGAAATCATAATGCCGCCCGTTTCGGTTTGCCACCACGTATCTACTATGGGAAGTTGACCCTTGCCTATATGTTCGTGATACCAATTCCACGCCTCTTCATTAATAGGCTCTCCCACCGTTCCTAAGACTTTGAGCGATTTGAGCGATTTGCCGTTTAATGGCTCTAAGCCGCAGCCCATCAAACTGCGGATGGCGGTGGGTGCGGTGTACAATATATCTACTTGGTGTTTGTCTACCACCTCCCAAAACCTGCCGGCATCGGGCCATGTGGGAATCCCTTCGAACATGAGGGTGGTGGCTCCGGCAGAAAGGGGTCCATAAACTATGTAGGAGTGTCCGGTAATCCAACCTATATCGGCGGTGCAGAAATGAACCTGCTTTTCTTTATATTGAAACACGTTTACGAAGGTGTAATGTGACCATACCATGTATCCGGCACAGCTATGAACCACCCCTTTAGGTTTGCCCGTAGATCCTGACGTATATAATATGAATAGTGGATCTTCGGCTTCCATTGCTTCTGGGGGAAATTCATTCAAGCCGGCGGCGTGTACCTTATTTACCTCTTCATCCCACCAGAAATCGCGGCCTTTGATCATGCTTATAGGTTCATTTACATGGTTATAAACAAATACTTTTTTAACGCTGGAACAGGTGTCTAGGGCATCGTCAATAACGGATTTTAGGGGTATGGTTTTGGCGCCACGGTAGGCCGCATCGCAGGTGATGACGCAATTGGCTTGGGCGTCATTGATGCGGTCGGAAATGCTTTGGGCGCTGAACCCCCCAAAAATTACGGAATGTATGGCTCCAATTCGGGCACAAGCCAAAACGGCAATGGCCAATTCGGGAATCATACCCATATATAAACAAACCCGATCGCCTTTTTTGATGCCGTGTTGTTGCAAGACATGGGCAAAGGCATTTACGCGTTCGTACAGTTGCTGGTAGCTTATGTATTGCGTTGGTGTATTGGGATCGTTAGGCTCGAAAATAATGGCATTTTGGTGGGCTTTATCGGGTAGATGGCGGTCTATGCAATTTTCAGTAATATTGAGTTGGGCGCCCTCGAACCATGTGCTTTGGCCTGTTTCGAAATTTCCACCCCGTACGGTGTTCCAAGGCTTCCTCCAAGAAAAATGAGAGGCTATTTCAGCCCAGAAGCCATCGGGATCGTTAATGCTGCGCTGGTAATCGGTATGGTATTGTGATAAGGATTGTATTTGGTAGGGGTATTTCATGCGCTCAATTTAGTGCGCTTGAACGATTTATACCAATTTTAATTCGGGTTTTGAGACGATAGAGCGATTTTTTCGATATCGTGGTGCAGTTTTTTAATGATACCGTCTGCAAGTCCGATTTTGGGAACGTAAATTTCAGTTTGACCCGCCCATTTTAGGATGTGTATATAAATGTGTAAAGCGGGTACGATTACGGCAGCTCGATCTTCGCGAAGATTGTAATTTACCATTCTGTCGTTGAGCGACAGAGGTTCGAGTTCAGTATGGAGTTTCTTAATAAATGCGGCTGATAGCGCTTTCCCGTCTTTTACTTTCGACATCGAGAACACTTTATTGATGTTGCCTCCGCTGCCAATTATTTGAAGTCCCTCTAAAGGTTTTACGTGAGTTTTGAGGAAATTTTTCATGCGAATCCACTCGTCGTCTGGAGAATGGTCTTGCAACAAACGAATGGTACCTATGTTAAAGGATTCTTTTTGTACAACTTGATTATCGATGTACAAGGTGATTTCTGTGCTACCGCCTCCTACGTCTACGAAAAGCTGTGTATTGCCTGAAATGAGATTGGCAGATAGGTGATTTTCGTATAAGATATTGGCCTCTTCGGTACCGCTGATGACCTCTATTTTCAAACCGCTCGACAGTTTCACTCGCCGGATGATTTCTCTTGAGTTGGCAGCGTCGCGCATGGCGCTGGTCGCACAAATTCTGAAATTTTCAACTTCGTATAAATCCAAAAGGAGCTTGAACGCCTTCATGGTTTTAATGAGCAAACGGGCCTTTTCGCGGCGGATTCGGCCGTGTTCAAACACGTCAAACCCCAGTCTTATGGGAATTCGAAGTAAATTCAGTTTGGTGTAGTGAGTAACGTCGTTGTGGGTATGGACTTCCGCAATTAATAAGCGTGCGGCGTTAGACCCAATATCGATAGCTCCTAAAATCAAGACATTGCGAAAGTAACCAAAATTGAGAGGAATCGTTCGGTTTTTTTATGCATTTTTCGCAAATAATCCGCTTGCTAATTATAGTATTCTTTAGTCTTTGGTGTGTTTTTTTTCGTATCTTTGCCCTTTAGTGTTTAAGTCGCGCTATCTTCAAACTCCTAACCGCCTGTCTGCTCCCTTTTTTGCCGATTTGTCTGCCGGTTTTTATGTCTTTTTATTAGCCTTGCCCTTAAGTTTGGGAATTGCTGAGGCCAGTGGATTTCCGGCTGTGATGGGATTGTTAACGGCTGCCGTTGGGGGAATGTTTACCTCTTGGTTTACCGGTTCCAATTTGAGTATAAAAGGTCCTGCTGCCGGATTGATTGTAATTGTATTTGGTGCGGTCAATGATTTAGGCAGTGCCGATCCGCTTAACGGTTGGATGCTCACCCTCGGCGCTATTTTTGTAGCAGGCGCTATTCAAGTAGTATTGGGTCTCTTTAAGTTTGGTAAGTGGGTGGATCTTATACCCCCCAGTGCAATTCAAGGCATGCTTGCTGCCATTGGGGTGGTTATATTGAGTAAGCAGTTATATATATTATTGGGAATTCCGGCGGTTGATTCAGCCGGTAAGGCCATTTCAAAACCCTTATATTTAATAGCACATTTAGGTGCAGGAGTTAAATTAATCAATTGGAAAGTAGCGTTAATAGGATTCTGGAGTATTTTTTGGGTATGGATGTGGACGCGCGTAAAATCTAACTTCTTAAAAGCCATTCCGAGTCCATTAATCGTACTCATTACGGTAATACCCATGGCGCATTTTTTGAACTTAGATGCGGTATAT
>CBFHXF010000037.1:0-7842 GCA_965659745.1 Bacteroidia bacterium | reverse complement strand
ATAGCGCTAAAAGCGCCCGTATCTTGGTGGTTGTTTTTCAAATATGTAGGATTATTTGCCATAATAGGGGGCTTGGAGAGTTTATTAACCGTAAATGCCTTGCATGGTTTAAAGCCAGAGGAAGTGCCCGATAAAGACAAAGATTTAGTATCCGTAGGTTTGGGAAATATGCTGTCTTCGCTATTTGGTGGACTACCCATGATAAGTGAAGTAGCTCGAAGCACTGCAAACATTCACAACGGGGCACGCACCTATTGGGCCAACTTTTTCCATGGAGCTTTTATATTGCTCTTCATGGTTTTTAGTAGCTATTTCAATCAAATAATACCCCTATCGGCCCTTGCCGCCATGTTGGTAATGGTAGGTATTAAATTAGCAAGTCCGAGGGTATTGGTAGCCTTGAAAAAAATTGGTCCCGAACAAATTTGGGGCTTCAGTGTAACCTTAATTGGGTCATTGACAATAGATTTACTTTGGGGATTATCCCTTGGATCCTTTGCCAAGTTGGTGGTAGAGAAGTGGATCGCAAAAAGGCAAAAAGTTTAGTTGTACTTTTTGCCTTTCAGGTAATTGTAGATTTCGATTTGTGAACGGAATGACTTTTCTTTTTCCGTACGTTTTACATAGGCATTGCGCTGCTTATTGTCGAGTATACGGGCTTTCACGTTTTCCTTTAGTTGAATTTTCAGGATGTCTTTAAGTTCATCGCTAAACGTTTGGGAGTAAATTGGACATGACACTTCTACCCTGTGGTCGAGGTTGCGGCGCATCCAGTCGGCAGAAGAAATATACACGTGGGGTTCTTCTCCCTGAGAAAAAACAAATATCCGTGCATGTTCCAAATATTGGTCTACGATGCTAATCCCATTCATTTTTTTCTTAAACAAGGGTTGTTGTGTAAGAACGGTGCAAATACCTCTAATGATTAAATCAATTTTTACCCCTGATTCTGCGGCCCGGTATAAGGCCTGAATAAGTTCAGGATCTACCAAACTGTTTAATTTGATAATCATCCGGCGGTTTAATTCCGTAGACTCAATTTCTTGTTCAATGCGTTTTAAGAAATAAGGTCGCATATTCTTGGGGGAAGTTATCAGAACGTCGCAGGTGTTTATTTTAGATAGGTCGGGCTGTTCGTGCTCCAAACAATCAAAAATTTTGTTAATATCGGCAATAATTTGGGGTTTGGTGGTTAACAGCAGGTGGTCGCCGTATACATGAGCGGTACCTTCATGGAAATTTCCCGTAGAAATAAATCCGTATTGAATGGTTCGGTTAAACTCGCGTTTTTTTATCACGCACAATTTGGCGTGTATTTTCATATTGGGTATGCCTACAAACACTTGTATGCCTTCTTCTTCCAATACTTTCTTCCAATACAAATTGGCTTCTTCGTCGAAACGCGCTTTAAGTTCTACAATGACGCTTACTTTTTTGCCGTTTCTTACGGCATTGAGTAACGCATTGATAACCTTAGAATCTTTAGCCAAGCGATATACCGTCAAACGGATGCTTTGAACGCTAGGATCTATAGCCGCTTCTCGCAATAAATCAATAATAGAATCGAAAGAATGATAGGGGAAGTGCAGCATCACATCGCGCTTTTCAATTACGTCCATGATGCGACAAGGCTGTTTAAGCAATGGATGTACGAAAGGCTTGGGTCGGGGTTTGATATCTTTAAAAACGTTTTTGGGGAAATTCATGAACGCCTTGAAGTTGTGAATGCGACCGCCCGGAATCAGGTTGCTTTTATCGGTAAGGTCTAATCGATTGATTAAATATTCGAGAAGTTGGGGGTCGATTTGTTTGTCGTAAACAAATCGGGTGGCTTCACCATGGGTGCGTTTTTTTAAATTCTCCTCGAGTTCTTCAATAAGATTCGCGTTAAACCCGCTATCTAAATCCATTTCTGCATCACGGGTAACTTTTATAATATGCGACTTGAATCGATCAAATCCAAAAGGAGCAAATAAATACTTCAAATTAAAACGAATGATATCTTCGAGCATGATGATATGCGTTTCGTTTTGAGAGTCGGGTAGTATTACAAATCTCGGTGTTTGTTCCTCGGGAATTTGAATCAAGGCATATCGCTGCAGCATTGGATTCAAGGCGTTACCCATGAGACACGCTAAATAGATGGAGCGGTCTTTGAGCATGGGGGCTTGCGGCATGCTCTCGATCATGAGAGGAACGATTTGGGTTCGTACTTTTTCTTCAAAATAGGTCCTGACCCATTCTTTTTGTTCTTTATTTAATTGCCGTTCATTTTTTAAGAATACACGATGCTGTTTGCCCATGTCGCGCATGATTTCGGCGAAGGTGAGATCAAAAGATCGCTGTAATTTAACGGTAGTGCGTTGTATTTCTTTGAGGATTTTTTCGGGATGTTGTTCCAAATGTATTTTGGTTTTCCCTTTATCCATATCTACCATTTTATTCAGGGTTCCCACGCGAACACGGTAGAATTCATCGAGGTTATTTGAAAATATCCCTAAAAAGCGGAGTCGGTCGTATAAATGAACTTTAGGATCTTTGGCTTCCTGCATCACGCGCTGGTTGAAAGCGAGCCAGCTGATATCTCGAATGATGGGTTTTAAAGGCATATTTACTGCAAAAATACAAGAGCAATTGATACCCCAATATTAAGTTTCATTGAAAAGGGCCGCAATTGCGGCCCTTCTCTTTCTCCTATTTTGCGATCCTCTTACAAAGAGTAAGAGAACTTCACAGACACAGCGGTTCCAGGTGCTAATCGCTGGAAGTACTGCTGTTGTGCTTGGTAAGAGCGGAAAATAGACTCGCGCTTGTCGTTAAGCAAGTTGCTTATTTGAACGCCTAAGTTCATGCGGTTTTTGTAACCGAATTTTCCGCTTGCGCTGAAATTCAAACTGTGAAAAGGCACTGAAATGATGTCAGCGCGGTTGGCATAACCTACGAATTGTAGAGTAGCGCCTTGTACGTTATAGTATACTCCGCCTTCGAAACGTTTCGCTTTACTCATCCAAGAAAGTCCACCGTTGATAATATAGGGTGCTTGTCCGGCCATTTCACGCTTGCGAGAAATAGTTTGACCTTCACGGGCTCCATACGTCTTAGATAAAAATTCAGCATCGTTGATGCTAATTTGAGAATAGGTATAGGTAAGGTTGGTGTTAAAATAGAATTGCTTTAACTCAGAAGCAATGATTTCTAAATTCTGACGCAATTCAAACTCTGCACCATACAAAGAGGCATTACCTACGTTACGGGGCTGATAGGCATTATCGTCGGCCACGTATTGAACAATCTCAATAGGATCTTTCATGCCTTTATAGAATAAACCTACCGATATCATATCGCCTTTCTTTTTGAAGCTTTCCCAACGAATATCGAAGTTGTTGATGATAGACGATTTCAAATTTCCATCCCACAATTGTAAAATACGGGCAGTGCCGTTTTCGAAGATAGTTGTCTCTTCTCCGAAAAGACCGCCTTGGAAGCTACGACCTGTAATAGGGTCTAAGATTTGGGCGAAAGACAATTCTTTGAAAGATGGACGTGCGGTTGTGCGGGCATATGATGCGCGTAGATTGGTAGATTTACCCAATTGGTACACTCCGTTAACGGTAGGGAATAAACCGAAATCTTCCATTACTTTCTCGTTTTTTAGAGCTTGTCCAGTTTGGTTCAACCCAGAATAGAACTGAGTATACATTTCAGTACGCAAGCCGGCAATAACTTTAAGTTTACTGTTTATTTTCGTTTCTGTAGAAACATAGGCTGCGGCATAATTTACGCGACCTTTAAAGGCGTTAGGGTTTTTTCTAAAACCATTTCCATCTACGAAGTCGGCCACATAATAAAATCCGCCTTGATTGGTGGGGGAGAAAAGATTTTCGGGCTTCATGATTACCTGAGGGTCATCAAATCCATCAATACCCCCTTGTAATTGGAATGATTCAATGCTAAAATCGCGATATTTAAAGGTATAAGCACCTCCGAATTTGATATTGCTTTTTAATCCTAATAGTTGAGTCTTACGGGTGAAATCGATGCGATTGGCTACGTTGTATTCTTCTAGTTCACGCCAAATACGGGTAGGGAAACCGGCTTCAGAGCTGATGGTTAAGTCAGGAACACGAATACGGGTGAAGCGGATATCGGGATCTGACATAGCAGAGCGGGTAGGGGCGATTTTCCATTCAATCGTCCAATTACCGCGATCGCGGATGTGTTTACCAGTTAAATATAAGTTTGTTAAACTGCGCTGATTGTACTCTAAGTTATATTGTTGGGCTTCCCAGTTAGCTCCTTGTACGGAGTTTTCGAAGTAAAACTTACCGGCACGAGACTCGCCATTTTGGATATGTAGTAAGTTAAGATTGAACTTATCGCTTTTCGATTTTATAGCAATGCTTCCCAAATAAGCGAGGATAACGTTATTAGTTCCATAATTTCCTTTTTGCAATTCAAAAGGAATTAACTCGTTTTGATTGGTTTCATTAGGTTTGGCCCAAAGATTAAATTCGGCATCTCTATAGAATTCGGTTTGGTTTTTATAAGTTAGGGCCGATTGGTAACCCAAGGTGTATTTCTTATTTAATCTTTTTGTATTGGCGAATGAAATGCTGAAATCGAAGTTCAATGGACTTGTTTTTTCAACGGTGCCTAAATTAGGGTTGAAACCGTTTAGAACGCTGTAATATTGTTCGGCGTTTTTACCGCCTCTTAATACGTCAACGGTACTCGGTATATTGCTCATTCCATTGGTAGGATTAGCGCGAGAACCATTATCGAAACCCAAAAAGTCAGTTGATCCGCCTTCATAGGCAACATAATCATTCTGTAAGTTCATCGATGGATTATATCCAATGCCTGCAGATACGTTGAAACTTTTACGTGTAGGGAAGTCTTTGGTAGCCAAGTCTACGATACCACCTGTAAAATCGGCAGGTAAATCGGCCGTAAAGGTTTTAGCCACTACGATATTATCAATTACGGATGTAGGAAATAAATCCATTTGGATGGTATTACGATCTGGATCCAAACCGGGTATGTCCATTCCGTTCAAAGTAGTTTTAGTGTAACGATCACCTAAACCGCGCACATACACGTATTTTCCGCCTTCGATAGAAACCCCAGTAACCCTTTTCATGGCACTCGCAGCATCGCCATCGCCAATTCTCTTAAAACTGGCCGATGATATTCCATCAATTAAATTTGGGGCAATACGCTTGGCGGTTAGCAAGGCTTCCTCCGTATTTTGCATGCGCTTTACCGAAACGTTAACCTGTCCGATGGTTTCGGTTGCAGGACTGATGCGGATGTCTCCTAAATCTGTTACGGCTTCATTCGCATTGATATCGCTTATGGTTAAATCGGCGTAACCTGACAATTCAATAGACAATTGGTAAGTTCCAGGGATAACCGAAAATTCAAATTTCCCGTCTATATCGGTAGTGGTATTGAGTTCATTTATTGACAATTCAGCCCCATAAACGGCTTTGGCGTTAGTATTGTCAATTATTCTTCCGCGCACAATTGAAGTCGCGTTGATTTCGGGAGTTTGTGCCCATAAATTCAGGCAAAGAAAGAACCCCGTTAGCATCAGGGTTGTAAATCTTTTTAGGTTGTAAAGGTTCATCTTTTTGATTTGTAAATAGGATCGCAATTTTTAATAAGCAAAGGCTCAGGGGAGAAACCTGAACCTTTGCTGTTATTCTTTTATTTGTAAATTCGTATCTAATTATTTGTAAGCTTCAACTTTAGCAGCCCAAGACCAACCTGCGAAAGGAGCAGTAGAAGCACCTACAGTAGGAGTCGTTACTTTGCTTGCGTTAGCAACAGTACCACCTTTGAAAATTTTGCTTAGGTTAGCAGAATCTGTAGTGATTTCTAATTTGTCGAAAGTCAAAGACGTTCCGTAGTTTCCAACAGTAGCTGCATCTAAAGATAAATCACCGCGACCGTCTTTCATACCTGCATCAAAGTTGAAGAAGTAGATGTTTTTGAAGCTACCTTGAGCGTTAGAGCGGAAATCACCTAACTCAGAAGCTGCATCACCTTTAACCCAACCATTCATTAGGTTATGACCTGCATTTGCAGCACCTTCTGGACCGTCGATTTCTAGAGCGTGGTCAGTTTCGTCACCACAGATAACGATGAAGTTATCTAAAGTACCAGACCAAGCTTGGTCAGTATCGATAGCGTCGTCACCAGCATTCCAAACAACCGCGTTCTTTACGTTTACAGAACCACCGAACCACTCGATACCGTCGTCTTGGTTAGCAATAACTTCAACGTTTTCGATAACGGTTCCGTTACCAACACCACCTAAAGTTAAACCGTTGATTTCGTTACCTTCACCGATGTTTGCACCACCGTGACGAATAGAAATGTATTTGATAACACCTGAGTTGTCAGACGCATCGTTTCCACCATACAAACCATTAGGGTCAGTTACAGGAATACCTTCGATATTGGTTTCAGGAACGTCAGCTTTCAAAGAAGCAGGAGCTTTACCTAAAACGATAATTCCACCCCAAAGACCGTTAAAGTCAGGAGCCAAGTTTGGAGATTCAATCATACCACTTTTGATTTCATCCGCAACTGAAGTGAAGATGATAGGAGCAGTAGCAGTTCCTTGAGCGTCTAATTTACCACCACGAGCAATGATCAAAGCAGTAGCGTTAGCACCTGTACCCGCTTGACCTTTAACAACGGTACCGGCTTCAATAGTCAAAGTAGCACCTGCCTCAACAGCGATACGACCGCCTAAGATCCAAGTTTTGTCTTTAGTCCAAGTAGTGTTTGCTTTGATGTTCTCAGTAACTACAACTTCACTGCTGCTGTTGTTGCTTCCACCGTTGTCGGTTGGTTCATCTTCGCCACAAGCGTTGAATACTAAGCTGGAACTTACCAAAGCTACAGCGAAAAGGAAAGAATTGAATTTTTTCATTTGTGTGTGTTTGTTTGTCTATTTTCGACTGCAAAGCACACATTTGAATATTACCTCTATGTTAATGAGACGTTATATTTGGGTTTGGAATGAACCCAAATACAAATTGGTTTTTTTAAATCACTCTAAAGAATACCGAATTCAATTCAGCTACCTCAGCGGCAATCTCATCATTTTCGTTGATAAAATGCGCCGATGTAGCGGCCCCTGCTAGTACGATATGTCCTGCTTTTAATGGGAGTCCGTATTTATAAGCAAGTTCAGATGCCGCAACCAACGATTTCCATGGATTTCCCAATATGTCATTGGAACTGCCTTTTTCAACGGACTTTCCGTTAATCAATAAAGCCATGTCTAAATCGGTTAAAACCGCTTTGGGTTCCTGGAAAACGCCCAAAACAAATGCGGCAGACGAACAATTGTCGGCCACCACATCCTCTAAAGAAAATTTGAAATTTTCATAGCGCGAATCGATGACCTCTAGAGCCGCTGCAATTCCGCTAACATATTCCAAGACTTCATGCAGCTCTATAGGCTGGGTGATGTCTTTACTCAAACGAAAGGCGATTTCTGGCTCTACCCTTGGATGTATAAAATCTGAACGCTTAATACTGCCGCCATTGCTGCATTCCATGGCATTGGTTAACTGTCCAATAATCATCTCGGAAACGCCCATCTGCGCCATCTTCGCTTCAGACGTAAATCCCATTTTTACACCTATTAATTCCTCTCCTTCAGCAATACGGGTTTTTATCAGTTCGTGTTGAACCAAATACGCATCTGTTAAAAGTAGGGTTTCTTGAGTGCTGAATTGAGCGGTAGGTTGTTGTTGGCGTTGAGCGGCATGTAATCGAGCTCCGATTTCAGATATTCTTGACATCCCCACAAAAATCGCGCTA
>CBFHXF010000036.1:18858-19106 GCA_965659745.1 Bacteroidia bacterium | reverse complement strand
TATGAACTGGGGTTTCAACACGAATTAGACATTTTACTGGTTTCTGCCATACAAGACCCCCGATTTAAAGCGGCGATTGAACGTACGGCGATAGAGGTGTTTTCTTGCAGAGTCTAGAGTCTAGAGTTTAGAGTAGAGTGTAAAGTGTAGGGTCTAGAGTGTAAAGTGTGACGATGCACTATATTCATAATTCATAATTCACCATTCATAATTCATAATTCATAATTCCCTACGGGTCCACATCAAAA
>CBFHXF010000036.1:0-18848 GCA_965659745.1 Bacteroidia bacterium | reverse complement strand
AGTTGCAATTGCCATCCCACAATTAACAAATAACAATTGGCAATTAACAATTGACAATTAACAATTAACAATTAACAATAACCTACGGGTCCACATCAAAATCCATCTGCAACGCATTCATCCCCTCCATCTGCAATAAACGCAAACGCTGCTGTAACAAATACTCCTTAATCTTGGCCGCCGAATGCTGCTGCGCATCGAACTTTATTAAAAATTGTTGCAAATATTGATTCTTCACCCGCGCAATGCTCGGGGTAATCGGACCTAATAAACGGTCGCCGAAATGCGGACGTAGCATGTTGTTGAACATAACCGCCGCCTGTACCACATTCGGCTCGTCTTTATGACGCAAACGCACCTCTATCAAACGACCAAATGGCGGATATCCAAACGCCTGTCGGCTTTCTAACTCATCGGCCGCCAAGGCCTCATAATCGCCCGCCTCCAACGCTCTGAAAACCGCATGCTCCTTGCGATACGTCTGTATCCAAATTTGTCCCGGCTCCTTGCCGCGACCCGCCCGACCCGAAAGTTGGTGGTATTGCTGAAAGCTGCGCTCGTTCGACCGAAAATCGGGATTGTTCAAAGGCATATCCCCCTCCGGAACCGCAATATGCACCACATCCTCAAAATCTATCCCCTTCGCCAATAATTGGGTGCCCACCAATATGTCGATATCGCCTTTGTGAAATTCATTGATGATGCGCTGAAAATCGGACCGCTTGCGGATGCTCTGTTGGTCGAAACGCGCAATGCGTGCCTCCGGAAATAAGGTTTTCAGCTCGTCGACCCACTTTTCGGTTCCGGCGCCCTTCATTTGGAAGTCGTTGCCGCCGCAACCCGGACAAATTTTAGGTAAGGTTTGCTGGTAACCGCAGTAATTGCAGCGCTGATTTTGTGAACTTTTATAATAGGTAAGCGAAATATCGCAATTCAAACACTGCGTAGTATACCCACATAAACCGCACTGAATATAGGGCGCAAACCCCTTGCGGTTGTGATATACAATAATGCGTTTCTGTAGCTTCAAGGCTTCCGTAAGGGCTTCCAACAAGGGATCGGAAAGCAACTCTTTATAGCGATTCTGCTCTTTCAGCAGTTTCAAATCCAACCAATTCCATGTGGTGGCTTCTCGCTCTTCAAAACGGGCATTCAAACGCACCAAATGCGCCTGACCGCGCTGTGCCAACTCCCACATTTCATAACTCGGCGAAGCCGATCCTAATAGTACCTGCGCTTTATGCTGCCGGGCCAAATAAAAGGCTGCATCGCGGGCATGGAAATACGGTCGTTTCTCAAATTGCTTATAACCGGGCTCGTGTTCCTCATCGATCACAATCAATCCCAAATTGCAAAAAGGAGCAAAAATAGCACTCCTAGTACCTAAAAGTACCTGAATTTTCCCATTTCGGATCTCTTGGTACAGTTCGGTGCGTTCCGAAACGGAATAATAATGGTGCCACACACCTAGAGGCACATCCAAATAGGCACTGATGCGGTCTACTAAATTTTCGGTGAGTGCCACTTCCGGTACCAAAAAAAGCACTTGTTTTCCGGCTTTGATCTGCACTTTGGCCGCTTCGATGTATAATAGGGTTTTGCCCGAACCCGTAACGCCGAATAATAACACCGGCTTATTGGCTTCAAATCCTTCAAAAATCGACTCACGGGCTTTGGTTTGTGCGGCGTTCAATTCATAAGCGCCCCCCTGCCCTTCTGTACTTACAAATCGTGACACTTGCTCCTCGTAAACACGCAATAAACCCTTGCCTTGAAGGGATTTAATCACGGCACGTTCTATTTTATTTTCTTGGAGGAAATCGCCCAACACCTGCGGCTTCATTCCTTTTCCCAAGAGGCCGAGTATGGCGTTGAACTGTTTGGGGGCTTTTTTCTCTAAGGCATTGAGGGCCTCGTTGGCGGCATCGTTGTCGAGCCACAAATCGTTCAATTCTACCATCGAAACCCGCTTGGGTTTGTAGTTTTCGCGTAATTCTTCTTCCATGGAAATAACCCCACGGATGTACATCGTTTTCACGATTTTCATGACGCTTTTTTGATTCAGCAATTGCTGTATGTCTTCTACCCGAACGCTTTTTTGTTGCAATAACAGTCCCAATATCTGATTTTCTTTGGGATCTAAAATGCTCAGTTCATCGGGATCGAAAGCCGGATGCAGGGTAATTTTGGTTTGAGACTGTACTCGAAAACCTGCCGGCAATGCCACTTGCATTACATCGCCCAGGTGTGCCATATAATAGCGCGCCATCCATTCCCAAAACTCACGCTGGGGGGCTTCCACCAAGACCTCATCGTCTAATATTTCGGTGATGTAGTGCGCTTGATAGCCTTCCGGACCTGTTTCGGAGAGGGACCAAATGATGCCCGAATATACTTTTTTAACGCCGAAAGGCACTGCCACCCGAAGTCCGGGCAGCATCAATTCATTCCATTCGTAAGGCACCCTATAGGTGTACAGCTTTGGCAATGGCAAAGGCAGCAGTACTTCGGCAAATAGGGTGATTCTTTCCGTCACGAAAGACAAATTTACGGCTTCAAGAGCAGCGAAAAAAACGACTTAGGGTTGGATGATGTTATAAACGAAAAATAACACGTAACGGTAAATAATGAGGGCCAATAATGCCCCAAAATAAAATAAAACCACGCTTTTTTGCAATCGCAGCATCCATTTTAAATGTTGCGTTTGATCCAAACGCTGCCACAGGGTGGTATTTAAAAATGTCAATACCAATCCAATGCCGGTAATGTGCAACAAATCGTGCACCGTATCTAATTGTACATACGCAATTCCAAAAATCAAAGCGGCCGTGAAGGCGATGGTCCATGCGAGGCGTTTGCTGCCCTCTTGTCCGGCTACAATCGACACGGTTTTGTATCCAAAAATGAGATTTCCTCTGTCGCCGGCCAGATCTTTCATGATGTCTTTCACGAATAAAACAGTGATAAGTCCCAAGAAATACCAACCCAATTGGGGCACTTCAAAAGAAAAATGTATCCAAATGGCCAATAGCGGCGCAATGGTAAGTAAGGAGGCACTTAACTCTCGCAATACGGCAATTTTTTGCATTTTATGCGAATAAAACCAACCAAAAAATTGGAATAAAACGAAATAAACGGCTACTTTACTCGACGCAAAAAATGCAAATAATAATCCTAATGTATTGAAAATGATATACATATTGGCAAGCTGACCGGTACCCACCGCGCGACTCATGAGGGCCATATTGGATTTGTTTACCCAATCTTTATCGAGGTCGTAAAAAGAGTTAATAATGAAAATGGCGGCCACAGTAAAGAAAGTGGCGAGAGCCATGCTGTGCACGGTAGTATCGGTGAGAAACTGCCAGAACGCCATTTTTTTGTCGCTCCCGTTTTTAACCAACAGAATATACGCCGACAGTAAATACTGAGAAATGCCCAGGAGCAGGAGGTTATACCAACGGATAACGCCCAAGAAATAAATGAATCGAAGTACCGTACGATGGCCTAATAAGGACATGGTTACATTTTATAAATCACTTGCAAGGAATGGTCTTTGAGCATTTCCTGTGCACGGTCTAAATCTTCGGTAAAACCCAAAACAAATCCGCCGCCGCCGCTGCCGCATAACTTCAAATAATAGGCATTGGTTTCTAAACCTTTGCGCCAAATTTCCTCGAATTTTTGAGGAATCATGGGCTGGAAATTATTCAGGAATAGCTTAGAGATTTCTTTCACCGACTGAAACAGGGGCGATATTTCTCCTTTAAGGAAGTGTTTCACCGCGCTGTCGTTATGCTTTTTCAATTCCGTGCGCACCATATTCCGGAAACCCTCTTCTTTGAGTCGTTCCAAGAATATTTCTACCATACCTTTTGTTTTACCGGGGGCTCCGGTATTCATCAAAAAGATGGCACCTTTGCCTTCTGTATTTTGTATGGGAAGTCCTACGGTATCAAGATGTCCTTTTCCTTTTATTAATATAGGAAGGTTGAGGTAGCAAATGAGGGGATCCAAACCCGAACTTTTACCGTGGAAATAGCTTTCCATGAGCGAGAGTACGGTTTTGAGTTCGTTGAGGTTATCGTCGAACATAATATCCTCAGATGTGATGGGATTGTCGGTATAGGTTGCATAAAGGGCGGCGACTAAGGCTCCGGAAGAACCCACACCAAATCCTTGCGGAATGCTGCTATCGAAATACAATCCTCTTTCTAAATCCGTTTCTAAACGTTTGAAATCAAATTTACAGGGCAGTTCTCCTGAAAATTGCATTTTCTTGAGGTGGGCAACGTATTTTAGAATGCTTTTGTTAGAACGTTGCTGATCTTCGGTTGGCTCGGTTTGAGGCGTGCCAAATTTCCCCTGAAAATGATTGAAAGGAATGCTAAGTCCCATAGAATCTTCGATGATTCCGTATTCTCCAAAGAGAAGAATTTTAGCGTAGAATAGCGATTCGTTGATCATTTTATAATTTTTCCGGTCTGCCTCCGGTTGCACTGCAAAGATACAAACCGTTCTGACAATATGATAACAAGCGGGTGTTGATAAAGTTTTGAATGTCTTCTTGATACCTCGTATCGTACAGCACATGTACGTTGGCGCCGGCGTCGAGCGTAAAGCAAATGGGAAGTTGACTTTCGCGGCGGAACTGCCAGATTTCTTGAATGATGGAAATGGTATGCGGACGCATGAGCATGTAGTACGGTATCGACGACATCATCATGGCATGTAATTGCAGGGCTTCGGACTCCACGAGGGCTATGAAGCGCTCAATATTGCCATTTTGAAGTACTTGTAGGAGCTCTTCAAGGTTCTTTTGGGCCTGTTGAAAGCGGGATTGGGCGTAGGCATGCTCCGATAATAGGGCATGTCCTTCGGTACTGCTCACCGATTTTTCACCGGCATCTACAATCATCACGGCATCGGTCCAATTCTGTAAATCGGGATGGATATTTTCGGTAAAAGGAACCGCATATTCGTCGGAAGAACCTGCAAAAGCCGCTGTTTCGCCCCAGATGCCCGGTTCGCCGTACACGCTCCTTGAAGCACTGCCGCTGCCCAAGCGGGCGCAGTAACTTGCTTTTTGCAAAAATTCGGCAGAACCCGGTGCTAAAATGCCTTCGGCATCTACCAGGGCCATGGCCATGGCTCCAAATCCGGCAGCCGAACTGGCAATACCGGCTCCGTGCGGAAAATTATTTTGGGAGGAAATATGTAAATCGACTTCCCCCAAGAAAGGTAAAACGGGCTGTATGCGTTTAAGGAAATCTGTGATTTTAGGTTCAAAACTGGGTTTGGGGATTCCGTCCAAAAGGAAGGTCAATTGGGTTTGTTCTCCTTCTTTAGGTGTTACTTGGATGGTGGTGGTGGCGCGCAAATCGCTCAAACTCCAACTGATGCTGGCGTTCGCAGGCAATTGCAGGCCGCCTTCTTTTTTGCCCCAATATTTTACGAGCGCGATGTTGCTCGGACAGCTGTAGGTGATGGTTTTATTCATGACAAACTATTTCGTTCCAGGGAACGCAGTGGTAGGTTTTATTAAAATCGGGTACGGTATCTAAAAAGGTTTGATTCACGAGCAGCATATCGCCGCCCCAAGCCCCTAACCACTTGCATAGACCTTGTTTTACGGGCTTAAGCTGTAGCTGTTTGTAGGGCGTTTCCATTTCTAAAAGCTGTGCCAACAGCAATTGGTACATTTCAAGGGCTGCTTCTAAAGAAGCGGTGGTTTCGGCATCGCGCACAATGTTCAGCACGCGTTCAAATTGTTGTTTATAAAACGGTTCTGCTAATATTTCTTGCAATTTTTGCAAAATTGCCGAAGCGCTTTTGCGGGAATTGACCTTTTCTCCTAAAAACACCACGTGCCAATCTTGGGTAAGGCTTGCGGGTAATTTCCAAGAACGGTAATGGGCCCCTTTTTCATTTCGCCAAAAACTCAATGGTTTTCCCAAGCAGGCCACGGCTACATCGTAACCGCTGCCCGCAAAAATATGCTCTTGTAATTTCTGAGGATCGAGGCGGAAGCACTGCGACATCAAGGCGATGAAGGTACTGCTAGATCCGAGTCCGGTGTCTCTTCCAAATTCCAAACGCGTTTCTAATCGGTATGAGGTTTGGGGTTCCCAAAAGTCATCATGAACCAAACGCAACACCTTGTCGAACGCGTCTAATTCGGGAGTGGGCGCAATACACCAAGCATCTGAATCGAGGTCGTAGGTATTTTCTAACCAGATTTCGCCTTGTTCGTCGAGGGCTTTGAAGTGTACGGTTGGGGCCTGATTTTCGGGAGTATTGTAGGCAAAAAACTCCAGCCACTGTCCGGATTTAACCGGAACGGCATGGGCTTCTAGGCCGAGTAAGACGGTATATTCACCGGCAAGCAAGATCTTACCTGGGGCGAAAAACGTTTGCATTATTTGTCTGCCTTTTGGGCTTGTGGAACAGGAATGCCGCGTAGTTTTGAAAATATTTCAACCGCCGCACTGAAGCTCACCACCTTGTCTTTGAAATATTCCACGATCTGCTTTTTCTCCTCTTCTGTGGCTTCTAATTGATTCAAAATATTCAAAAGGTGCATTTTCATATGTCCTTTTTGAATTCCCGATGTAATGAGAGAGCGCACGGCCGAAAAATTCTGAGCCAAACCGGCAACGGCGGAAATTTGCATGAGTTCCTCTGCGGAAGGATTTCCCAAAAGTTCGTGAGCAAATTTCACCATAGGATGCAAGGATATAATACCTCCCACGGTTCCTACCGAAAGTGGTAAATCGATCCAGAAACGGAAGTTTCCGTCTTTGATTTCGGCATGGGAAAGGCTGGTATAGCGACCGTCTTTGGCGGCATACGCATGCGCACAAGCCTCGGTAGCTCGGAAATCGTTTCCTGTGGCAATAATTACGGCATCTACCCCGTTCATGATCCC
Source organism: Bacteroidia bacterium (assembly GCA_965659745.1). Lineage (GTDB taxonomy): Bacteria > Bacteroidota > Bacteroidia > NS11-12g > UBA955 > VMCP01. Next base: position 11,920 of record CBFHXF010000036.1, on the reverse strand, counting down.
TTTATTATGGGTAACGGCACGGTAGGGCTCGGCTTTGGCTATGCGGATGGCCCGCACAAATTTATCAGCAAACTCTTGATTATCAATGCCACTTCCTTCGTTGATGTCTTCTATTTTACAGGAAACTTCGGCACGAACCACGCATTCGGGAGTAAAATTACTCAAGATGCTCATGACAACCGTTACGGGCTGCTCATGGTGCTCCGCCACGATATCTTTCCACTCTTTCGCAAGGGTTTCCAAGCACGAATTGATGAAATTCGCCCCCATAGAATCGCGCGTATCAAAACGCACTTCCAACTGATAATAGTCGGGTTCTTCAAGGGTTTTATCTATCAATTGAATATCTAAAATACCTCCACCACGCGCCCGCATGTTCTTCGTAATACTTTCGGTGGAAGCCAATAAACGGCTGCGGTGGGCTTCGAAAATTTCATTGAGCACGTCGTGCGAACCTCCCGACCAAAGGAAGTGCACGTGACCCATTTTCACCATGCCCAAAACTTGGGCTTTGAAACCGCCTCTGTCGAGCCAGAACGTGGCCGATTTAGCGGCGGCGGCTACCACACTGCTTTCTTCGATAGCAAAGGGAATGGTATACATATTGCCGTTGATCAAAAAATTCGGAGCAACGCCAAAGGGCAAATAATAATTACTGATGGTATTTTCGATGAATTCATCGTGCAAACGCTGCACTTCAGGAAGGTTATGCCAATATCCCTTGAGCATATTCAAACTGTCGCTCGGATTTTCGGCGTAATGGGCGATCAACCATTCTATTTTGGCTTCTTTACTGAGTTTGCTGAATCCTTTTACAGGAGGCGTTTGGTGTTTTTTCATGATTTAAGCGATAGGTAACTGTACGACATGGCAAGTCCTTGGAGTTGCGATTCGATATATTCAAAAAGGGGTTCTTCCCCCAAAAGGGCGTATTTTAAAAATGGCGATGCTTGGGCATACATCACATTGTGTGGCACTTTTAACAGGTGGTAATATCCATCTAAAAAGCTTTTAATTCCCCCAGAAACAATGATATTTTTGGCTTGTATATTGAGACTGCCCTCGCGCTGGAAATCGCAAATCCACTGCGTCATTTCCTCGGCATTATGTCCTACCCGAGTAGCCGGAATCCATTCTTCGGCCCGCACTCCAGAGGCACGCAAATTCTCTAAAACGGCAAAATTGGTTCCCCCAAAAGCCCCATAATCAACCGCCTCCAATGGCAATTCTAACAGCGCACGCAAGGATTTAGGACCCATCCCCTGTCCTACTTCTTTCACCATTAGGGGGAAATCGAACACGTCGATGCACCTTTTAATGGTATCGATAGATGAAAATTGGAATTTATCGCCTTCGGGTTGAAACCATTCCTGTAAAGGATTTACGTGAATGATTAAGCCGTCGGCTTCTAGGGTTTTGATGAGTTCTTTTACCCTATCGGATTGCTGATTGAGGAATAATTCTTCGAGTTGGGCGATACCTAAATTGGCAAAAACGGGTTGGTCACCGATAAGTTTGCGGATTTTAAAGTCTGCGGCCGATTCGGTTTGTTCCAAAACCGGACGACACGAACCGAGTCCCATTCCCAAACCGTATTTCTGAGCGGCTTTGGCCAAATTGGCATTGATGTTTCCGGCTTTCTCGGCACCACCGGTCATACTGGAAATCCACCAAGGCGCTTTCATCGTTTTCCCCGCGATTTCAATGCTGGGAATTATCGATAAATCGGGCGAAGGGGCTAATAGGGGCTCATAGAAAAAACGCCCGTCGTTTTCAGACAGTTGCGACCGAAATGCCAATTCTATGTGGTCGGATTTGCGTTTGTTTAAGGATGTACTCGACAATGTGATACAAAATTAAACAAAAATATGGGCGGAAGGTTTTCCAAATAATCAGAGTTTTGGATTGTTTTTATGTCGTTCAGAGTCGCGCGAGGTTTTCTTTTCGATATTTTTAATCAGAGCGGCATTCAAGTCAACGCCGGTTTGATTGGCCAAGCACATAAGCACCCACAAAATATCGGCCATTTCATCGCCGAGTTCTTTATTTTTTTCCGAGTCTTTGAACGACTGATCGCCATAGGTTCGGGCCATCAAGCGGGCCAATTCTCCCACTTCTTCCATTAGAATGGCGGTATTGGTTAATTCCGAAAAGTAGCGAACGCCGTATTCTTTGATCCAAGAATCAACGGCTTGCTGCCATTGGGTTATGCTTTTGGATTCGCTCACGATTTGAGATTAAACAATTGTTCGTCGACCCAAGACTTGCCCCAATTGGCTTTTTCTTCTTCGGTCCAAATGCTTGGAAACGCAATAATGCGTTGGAAACGGGGAGGCAAAAAGCGCTGCCAATTGGTACCACCTGTGGCGGGCACATCTACGCCTTTGGCGGCGAGATAGCGCACCGCGCTGCGATAGTGTGAAAGGCGCCAGTTTACATTGAGATATACATCGAGGGTTTTAAAATGCGCCAATAAGGAAGGTGTTAATTGATTTCCCTCTTGAAGCACTTTAAGTTGTTGGTTCAGATTTTTAGGTCCCCACGATTGTGCCCATTCCAAGAATTCTTTTTCGTAATGATCTTCGAACTGCAGCAACGTCAGGGTTTTGGCACCGGTACCTTCTTCAATGGAGCCGGCTTTCCAATAGATTTGTTCGTATTGTTCGGCGATAGATTTCTCAGCAAGCCCCTCTCTTTTGTCTTCGGGGATAAGCTGAATCATGTCTGTATAGGCCATTTCGATTTTCCGAAATTGCGCACTTTGAAAACCGCTTGCGGGCAATAGCGACATGCGGAATTTCAGGAATTGATCGCGCTCCATGCCTTCTATCATGATATCGAAGCTATCAATTAAGTTCTTTAGATAGCGAACGATTCGGGTAATTTTATCTTCCCAGCGTTGGGTATCGAGATCACCCGTGCTCATTTGCTCGAGTTCGTGGATGATGAGTTTGAAATAAAGCTCGGTAATTTGGTGATACGCAATGAAAATCATTTCATCGGGAATATCGGTTTTGGGCTGTTGCAATGCCAAAAGGGCGTCAACGGCCACATAGCGCCAATAGGGTTCATAGTTGTTGAATAACAATCCCTCAAGATAATCATCGAGTTTTTGTCCATCTGCATCGAATTTTTGATGTAATTTTTCGAGCAATTCTTGGGTTTTGGCGCTTATTTCCATAGGGGTATGGGATTAGAATGGGGATTTGAATTCACTGAAAAGGGGCAATTTTAGGTCTTTTTCAGACAAAACGGGGTTATCGATATTCCAAGGAATATTGAGTTCGGGTGAGTTCCAACGAATGCCACCTTCGGTTTCGGGGTGGTAATAATCGGTACACTTATAGGTAAAAATGGTATGGTCGCGCAGGGTTAAAAAACCGTGGGCAAAACCTGGGGGTACGTACAAGGCGTGAAAGTTTTCCTCCGAGAGATCAAAAGCGGCGAACTGCCCGTAGCTTGGGGATTGGGTGCGTATGTCAACCACCACATCGCGCACGGCGCCTTTGATTACGCGCACTAATTTTCCTTGTGCGTGCGGGGGGGCTTGGTAGTGCAATCCGCGTAAAATTCCGGCATTGGATAAACTTTGATTGTCTTGAATGAAATCAAGTGTTACTCCCATTTGCTCTAAGGCATCTTGTCGGAAGCTTTCAAAAAAGTGACCGCGGTGGTCTTGATGCACTTTGGGTTTGATCAACAACACCCCATTCAAAAACGATTCAAATTCCATTTGTGTTTAAAAAAGCGTAAAATTACATATTTTCGCAGTAATTCATTCAAATAAAACCCAATACAACACACAAATTTAGACAATCATGAGCCAACAAGACAAAAAAAACAAAACCCTACTCTACATTATCATTCTTATCTTATTTATTGTCAATATTGGATTGTTCTATATGTGGCAGATGGGCAAAAAAGACCGTAACGTCTTGAGTCAAGAAAAAACCAGTCTTCAGAATTCCGTAAAAGAGAAGGATGCCACCATTGAGGCGGCAGAAGCGTTGTTGGCTCAATACCGTGAAGATTCGGCGGCGATGGCAGCGAATAACGTGCAAATGTCAGACGAGATGGCGCGCAAAAGCAGCGAAATTGCCCGATTGACATACCTATTAAAGAAGGAAAAGTATGCCAGTCAAGATATGATTGACGCATTAAACAGCAAACTAGAAGATTTAAATTCTCAATTGGTTGCGTTAAAAGAGGAAAATGCACGTTTGCGCGATAACAACGACAGTTTGTTATCGGTAAATCAAGGTTTATACGGCGAAAACACCAAGTTAAGTTTGGAAGGCAAACGATTGAAGAATTTAGCGGCACGTTTGAGCACCTCTGAAATCAAGGTAGAGCCTATCAAAAAACAATTCCTAACGGGTAAAGAAACCACTACCATCAAAGCCAGCCGCGTGAAAGGATTCAAGATTAACTTTTCGGTGGCTGAAAATAACATTGCAGAGCCTGGCGACAGAGACGTTTTCATCAAGGTAACCGGTCCTGAAGGCATTACCTTAACCAATGAAGGTCAAGGCGGTATCGTAGAACTGGCAGATGGCAAATCAGCAAAATACAGCTATAAAACTAAAATCATTTTTGAAAACAATACCTTAGAAAGTCCAGATATTACTTGGGAGCCTAATAAAAAATTAACCCCCGGTAAGTATGTGATACAACTTTACACCGAGGGTTATTTAATGGGATCTGCAGGAATTAATCTGCGTTAATCTTCTTCTGGAGTTTCAACGACTTTATTTGAATTTGCCCGGGCGTCTGCTTGGGCAATTCTTTTTTGGGCCGGTTCTATATACGCTTGGTTACTGAAGTTTTCGATGATGGTATTCCAGGTTACCTTGGCGTTGAAATCATCGCCTTCTTTCGCGAATGCATCTCCCAATAACAAGAGTGATTTGGCTACCCATTCATCGTAGGCGTTAAAGTCTTCCAATAATTGATAACAAGATTCCTTACTTAAATTCAAAGAATCGGCTTGGAAGTAGGCTTCGGCTTCTAAGTATTTGGCTTCTGCAGCAAATTTGTTGGTTTTGCCTTTGTATAAGGACTGTAAAGTAGCAATGCGTTGGTCTAGGTTTGAAGTAGAGTCAGAATTGTTCTTGTACATGATCAATTGCGACTGATATTTCAAATCGGGATCTACAGAAGCATCGTTTACGGCTTTAGCGGCAATGCGATTAAGTCCTTCTGTATTACCGGCGCGAGAATAACAATACATCATAGATTTCCATGCTTTGCGTTGCAGGTCTTTAGAGCGGGTAATTTCCTCTAAAATTTCTAAATAGGTTAGAATGTCTTCGCATTGACCGTCATTGCCGTAGATTTTCAAAACGGCTATGGTGGCATCTTCTTTGTATTCTCCTGAATTGGCTACCGCTACTTTTTTGTACACTTCAAGGGCTTTTTGAGGTTGTTTGGCATTTTCATAACTCAAGCCGAGGTAGTACATAGCCGGAATGATAAAGTTTCCATTTGGCTTTTCTTCCAAATAGGTTTCAAAAGAAGGAATGGCCTTTTTAAACTCGCCTTTGTCGTAAGCGGTGATTGCCGTTTCATAAATAACGCTGTCTTCGGCGGCAGAGGTAATTCCCCCGCGGGTAGACGCCCATTTTACGTAATCTTTGGCACGGCCTTCTTCGGTGTAAATTGTTTTTACCAATTCTGCTGCCGACTGGGCATCTTGCGTTCCTCGGAATTCATCGTATAATTTCGAGAACGATTCCACGGCTTTGTCAACTTGTTTTTGGTTGTAATAAATACGTCCAAGGGTACTGTAGGCTTTCCGAGTTAACTGGGTTCCTGGGAATTTATCCAATATGGTGGTATAATACTTTTCTGCTTGATCGTACTGTTTGAGCAGCATGTACTCCGAAGCGATATCGTTATAGGCATCAAGCACATAAGGACTTCTGGGGTATTCTGCCAAGAGGCGTTTTATAGTGGTGATTTTTTCTTCCGAACGCTCTAGCAATCCGTAAATAATAGAGCTTTGATAAAGGGCATAATCGGCATCGCGGCCTTTTTTCCCAGAAACATAAGCATACGCACGAACGGAACCTTCTAGGTTGCGCGTCATCAAATAACAATCGCCTAAACGCAGGTGGGCATCGTGTACGATGGCTTCCACATAACGCCCTGAGCTCACTTTATTGGTAAACTCCTTAAAATAGGTGGCGCCCATAGCATAGTCTTTGCGCTGGTAAAACACATATCCTTGTCCGTAATAGGCATAGGCAAATTCATCTATTTCGTTGGATTTGGGTTTGTCCATAAAGGCTTTAAATGCCACCAAAGCATCATCGGTTTTATCCATTTGCAACAAGGTTTCGGCCTTCCAATAGGCCGCTTGAGCCGCGTACAAGCGGTTCACCGATTTCTCCGAACATTTTTCAAATAATTCTAAGGCTTCGTTCCAGCTGCGGTTCTTGTAAAGTTCCATCCCGCGAGCCAGCGCTACCTTTTGATAGATTTCGGTTGTTTGATCGTCTAAGTTTTCAATGCCTTCAAGAATCTGCAAGGCCTCGCGGTATTTATCGGTATTCAACAATAAGCGGGCTTTCAATTTGGAAGCTTCACGGGCTTCTGGCGATTTAGGAAACAAACGCACGTATTTATCGAGTAATTTGGTGCTATTGGCTTCGCGCATTTGAACCGCAATTTTGGCTTGGGTATACAAGGCAACCTTAGCAATTTCGTCGTTGAAACCGGTGCGCCATACTTCCGAAAAAGCGAACGACGCTTCGCGGTAATTATTCAATGCCAACAGTGTATTTCCCAATTCATAACTCGCAATTTGAGCCAAACTGTCGTTATTCTTGGCTACTTCGCGAAACCAAGGAAGGCTTTCGTTTAGTTTTCCAGATTTGGCATAGGCGTAACCGATTTCGAACTGTTGTTGATTATCGAGTTTATCGATACGGGGATTGATTTTTTCGAAGATTTCGGCGGCTTTATTATAATTCTTAAGTCGGTAATAGCATTTTGCGCTCAATTCGTCGCGTTCTACAGGCTTCACTTTTCGGGTATTGATTTTGTCAATTTCCTTAAGGGCTTCGTCGTAACGCGACAGTTGGTAAAGCACTTGGGCCATGTAGAAATGTATTTTTTCAAAACGTTCGTCGGTTATGTTTTTGAAAGACGCATAGGCCGCTTCATAATCGCCCTCTTGTAGGCAGGCATACCCGTAGTAATATTGTCCAAAACCTTGATATTCAGATGGTTTTTCAACCACTTTTTGCAACCATTCTTTACCTTTATCGTATTTACCGCGTTGCACATAGCAAAACCCCATATGGTAGTAATAGGCCATGCGTTGGGCAGGGGCAATGGTAGCCTCTTTCACATCGCGGTAATAGCTCAATGCAGAGCCGTACTGTCCGAGGTCATAAAAATAATCGCCCAAAGCCAAATTGGCTTGATTGGCACGGGCCTCATTGGGATGGTTGGCCAAATAACTCACAAGGAAAGGTTCGGCATTTTCATGCTTGGCATACAGTTTTGCCATAGCGTGATAGTACCTTACATCGTCGTTAAGCTGGATAGTGGGATCGTTTTTAAGTGCCGTTTCAAACTGGGCAATAGCGGCATTAAAACGACCTTCCTCATATAATTCAATTCCACGTTTGGCGTAAATACCGGGATAGGTGTTTACGGGGTGCGGCTGTGCAGACAATCCCACAAACCAAAGCAATACAATAGCGAGAGCACGATTCCTCATACAAACAAAGATACGCGCGCGTTGGTCGAGCGTTTTGGGCAGTTGCTCACAGAAATTCACAGTGGTTAATATTTTGGGCAAAACCCTTGACTTTTGTGTTGTATATTTGGAATTATGTTATCAAAAACCTTAGAAAAAGCACTCAACGATCAGGTGGCTATGGAAGCCTCAGCAAGCTATGTATATTTGGCTATGGCCTCTTGGATGGAAAACGAAGGATTTGAAGGTACGGCTCAATTTTTATACGCACAGAGCGACGAAGAGCGCATGCATATGATGAAGCTTTTCCATTACATTAACGAAGTTGGCGGTTATGCCTTATCGCCCGCAGTAGCAGCTCCCGACACGAGTTTCACCTCTTACAAGCACGTTTTTGAACGGGTTTTAGAGCAGGAAAAGAAAGTAACGGCTGCGATTCATAACCTTATGGATATCGCCACTAAAGAAGCCGATCACACCACCGCCAATTTCTTGCAGTGGTATGTGGCAGAGCAGCGCGAAGAAGAGGCGCAGTTCAATACCATCTTGGGTAAACTTAAAATTTTAGGCAACGACGGTAGCGGTTTGTATTTAATGGACCGCGATTTGGCCCAATTAACCGCAAAATTGGCCGCCAGCAAGCCTGCCGCCGAATAATGTCTTTTTCGGGGGAAGCCTTTCACACCGGATTTCCCCCGAGAAATAATTGATTGAATTTAAAATTTAGCACATAATGTCTTTTTCAGGGGAAGCCTTTCACGCCGGCATACACGGCGAGCGTTTGTGGCAATTTTTAGGCCGTTTCCACTCGATTTCCCAAGAGGAAAAAGAGGCGCTTCTCCCCTTTTTAACCGTTACGAAGATTCCGAAAAATAAATTCCTCCAAGAAATCGGGTATACCTGTAAGACCATTTATTTTATGAATAGTGGATTGGCGCGGATATTTTATTACAAAGACGAGCACGAGGTAACGGAATTATTTGCGCAAGAGGGTGAAATTATTGTTCGGGTGGAGAGTTTATTCACGGGCCGGCCTTCTCGCAAGGGCATACATATTCTTGAAGATTCTGAAATTGTCGGGATCAATGCGTCGGGCTTGTTTCAACTTTACGATACGCACCACGGAATCGAGCGTTTATTCAGGAAGGTATTTGAAGCCGAGCATTTGCAAACGGTTTTTCGCTTAGAGAGTTTGCAATTCCATTCCGCTGAAGAGCGATACGAAATTTTATTAAAGGAAACACCCAATTTGATCAAACGGGTACCCTTAAAGTATATCGCCTCGTATTTAGGAATCACGCAAACCAGTTTGAGTCGGATTCGGGGTAAGGGGCAAAGCCACAGAGTAAAACTGTAACTCTCGACCGTCAATTACGGTGTAAACCCTTCTATTTCATAAGCCACCTCATTTCGGCGCCCGGTGACATCCCAAGGGGCGTTATATCCCATAAATAAAAGGGGTCCTTTTATTTGAATGTTATTCTCTTTGAGCGTTTGCGTTAGCAGATCGGCTTGTTCCTGAATCTTATTTTGTGATGCAAATCCACCAAACCGAATTACCGCTAAAACCAATGGGGCCTGCTGGGTGATTTGTACTTTATTCGAGTTGGGGGTTGGCAATTCCTCCATTTGATATTGGCTTGGCATTACGAACGACATACTCGCGTTGGAGTCTGACATATTCATGATCACTGGAGCCGTCATGGCAATTTTCTGTTGCGCTTGATTTCCCCCGAAAATATAACCCGCTACCGTTCTAAAACCATTGTCTTCATTGCCGTCGTATCGACCACTTTTTAATTTGGTTTGCGCTAAAATCATCGTTGGATATTGTCTTATTTCGATCTCTCCCAACTTTTTAAGTACGTTATAACTTGGGGTTTCGATGTTTTTAAATCGAAAGGAATAAAGCAAAGAGACCGCCAGCAATAGGGCTACGGCAATGCCAATCCAAAGTAAAACTCTCATATACATATAACAAGGTATTCGCATGAATGTTCTTCGCGCTATCCTATCTTTGCGGTATTCTATGAATTTATCCCTTAATCTATTTGATTTTAATCAAAAAGTTAATTACAAAAATGAGATTTTAAGTGGCTTAACGGTAGCGTTGGCCTTGGTTCCAGAAGCGGTTGCCTTTGCCCTCATTGCCGGACTTTCTCCCTTAACCGGACTTTATGCTGCCTTTATGATGGGTTTCGTAACGTCAATTTTGGGCGGACGACCGGGTATGATTTCAGGTGCAACAGGCGCGGTTGCCGTTGTATTGGTAACGTTAGCAAAAGACCATAGTGCTGATTATATTTTCGCTACTGTTATACTCGCCGGTATTTTACAACTTGCCGCGGGCTTTTTTAAGTTGGGAAAATTCATGCGTTTGGTGCCCACACCCGTAATATTAGGCTTTGTAAATGGATTGGCTGTGATTATTTTCATGTCGCAAATTGCCCAATTCAAGTCCGATTCTGGCGAGTGGCTACAAGGGTCTGAGATGGGCATTTTTGCGGCATTGGTAGGCTTGGCCATGTTGATCATTTGGGGACTTCCCAAGTTAACAAAAGTGGTACCTGCATCGCTTACAGCGATTTTAGTGGTTTTTGGGATTTCTATGGCATTGGGACTTAATACACGTACCGTTGGAGATATCACCTCCATTGCGGGTGGTTTTCCGCCCTTTCATATTCCATCAATCCCCCTAGATTTGGCCACTTTACAATTGATCTTTCCATATGCGGCTATCGTTGCAGGTGTGGGTTTAATTGAGAGCTTGCTCACCTTAAATATCATTGACGAAATTACCGATACCCGAGGTCGCAGCAATAAAGAATGTATTGCTCAAGGAACGGCCAATATTTTATCGGGATTGTTTTCGGGTATGGGCGGTTGCGCCATGATTGGTCAAAGTTTGATCAATATTTCTTCTGGTGCGCGCGCCCGTTTGTCGGGAATTGTGGCCTCAGTCATGTTGTTGATGTTCATCATGTTTGGTTCTTCTATTATTGAAAAGGTACCCATGGCCGCCTTAACCGGCGTTATGATCATGGTATCGATAGGCACTTTTGAATGGGCCAGTTTACGCACGTTTCGGAGAATGCCGGTATCGGATATTTGGGTAATGGTATTGGTTACTTTGGTAACTATTTTCTTGCATAATTTGGCTCTTGCGGTGTTGGTGGGGGTGATTATTGCGGCCTTGGTATTTGCTTGGGATAATGCCAAACGCATTCGCGCACGGAAATTCACCGACGAACAAGGTTGGAAGCATTACGAGATATTTGGTCCTTTATTTTTTGGATCTATCACCGTTTTCAACGAAAAATTCGACGTCCAAAACGACCCCGACCACGTAGTCATTAACTTTTCAGAAAGCCGTGTGGTGGATATGTCTGCGATAGAAGCCTTGAATAAACTAACGGAACGATATGCGAAATTGGGTAAAAAAGTACATTTGCGGCATTTGAGCAAAGACTGCACCGCACTGCTAGAGAAGGCCTCGGCCATTATAGAGGTTAATTATTATGAAGACCCTAGCTATAAGGTTGTGACTGACGCTAAAATTTAAGATTAGCGGGTCCGAATAGGGCTGCCGTATGGTTACGGCAGCCCTTTTGCATTTTAGGGAAAATTCCCTCAGTAAATCAGATGCGATTATCCTGAATTTTAGAAAAAAACCCACGATTTCAAGGGTAATTGAAATTCCCTTAGAAAAATAAATTGATTTAGATTGATTTCTTTGCAAGGTAGAAATCTACCTTTTCGAGGGTCGTGTCGGCATTACGAGCCTCCAATTCTTTCAAGGTTTTGGGTGCTGGAACGATTACTTTGTCGCCTGGCTGCCAATTTAAAGGCATGGCTACTTTGTGCTCGTCGCTGAACTGCAGGGCTTTCAAAGAGCGAATGATTTCATCCATGTTACGACCTACATTTAAAGGATAGTACATAATCAAACGGATTTTGTTAGCGGCATCGATGAAGAACACGGCGCGCACAGCGGCTGTTTCGCTTTCATTAGGTTGCAGCATTCCGTACAATTTGGAAACTTTCATGTCCAAATCGGCAATAATGGGGAATTGAAAATACACACCTGTTTTTTCTCTTACGTTGTTTACCCAAGCTAAGTGACTGTGAATGCTATCGATACTTAGGCCCACTAAGGCGGTATTTAAGGCGTCGAATTCATCTTGGCGTTGGGCAAAACCGCTCATTTCGGTA
>CBFHXF010000035.1:2194-19190 GCA_965659745.1 Bacteroidia bacterium | reverse complement strand
CGAACGTTTGGAGCCTATAATGACCAATTCCGAAAACATCATCGAATTTGGACCTAATGCCTATGCCAAGCCGGCCACGGCATTGAATATTTTACGAGAAACGGTAATGGGGCGTGAACTATTTGATTACGCATTCAAAGAATATTGTAACCGTTGGGCTTTCAAACATCCAAGACCTGCTGATTTTTTCCGCACCATGGAAGATGCTTCTGGGGTTGATTTAGATTGGTTTTGGAGGGCTTGGTTCTACGATATTGAACCGGTAGATATTTCTTTAGACTCGGTTCGCGCCTTTGAATTGAGCTTCCCCATACAAGTTCCGGTAAAATGGGACAGTGCACCCAAGAGAACGGTGTATAATCCATTGGGCCGCCCGAATCAAAGAAAAGGAAAACCAGTAGAGGAAGACGAGTTCATTCATATTTCTCGATTGCGGAACAAAGCCGAGGGATATTCTTTTGCCGTGGATACCGATACTACGCTGCGCGATTTTTATTATTACTACGATAAAAAAGCCGATACCGCGTATTTGAAAGAAATCCTGAACGAACAGTTAAGCCGGAAGAATAAAAAGGCTTCTAATAGATATGAAAAATTGGCAACCTTAGATCCTATGGATACCATCGCGTTGAAAGGACAATATTACTATGAATTGCATTTAAGTAATAAAGGGGGGTGCGTTATGCCCGTAATTATTGGATGGGAATATGAAGATGGAAGTCGCGAAACCGACTACATTTCGGCTTATGTATGGCGTAAAAACGAATATGAAATTGTTAAAAGTTTCATGAAACGCAAAAAAGTAGCGCGCATCCAAATAGACCCGATGAGAGAAACTGCCGATATAGATGAAGATAATAATTCATGGCCGGAAGCCCTAAAACACAGCCGTTTCGAGGTATTTAAACAAAAAGAAAATGAGCAAGTTGAACGCAGTCCTATGCAGCGTTTCAATAATCGCAAAAAATAATCTTAAAATTTGTTGCAGCAATCACACAATAAGCGATTCCTTTCTCTTACCTTTGACACGTTTAAATAAAATGAATACAGGTAAAGTTAAATTTTACAACGAGACCAAAGGTTATGGTTTCATTGTTGACGACAACACTCAAGAGGAGTACTTCACACATGCTACGGGCTTAATCGACAAAGTTCAAGAGAACGATTCGGTTGAGTACGAATTGGAAGAAGGCCGCAAAGGATTAAATGCTATAAACGTAAAAGTTATTAAGTAACCGAGTTTAGAATCCATTCTTTTAAAATGCCCCGAAATTCGGGGCATTTTCTTTTGAATGCCTACCTTTGTGGGCATGAATCATTTTGAATTGTTTTAATGAATCGTTTCCGTTCGATTTACGTCAAAGTTCAGGAGTATTACGATCGCCTCCCCAATGAAAAGTGGAAGCTCAGCTTCTTAAGTGCGCTGCCCTTCTGGGTGGGTTCCGTTGCGGTGGGATTGGTTGCGGTTTTTTATGCGCAAATGTTCCAATGGGCCGAAGATTCATTTGTTTGGATGTTAGAACATCTCGGATTTTGGATGTTTCTTATCTCTCCCCTTTTATTTATAGGTTCCTGGTGGGCAGTTACCCGTTATGCCCCTTATGCTTCGGGTAGCGGAATACCTCAGGTTACGGCATCGTTAGAACTCATCCAAGAACGACAGTCTCGAAAAGTCATACGACTATTGAGCTTGCCTATCATAATAGTAAAATTGGTATCGAGTTTTTTTATGGCCTTAGGCGGTGGTATTATTGGTCGGGAAGGACCTACCATTCAAATTGCTGCCGCTGTTTTCAAAAAAATCTATGATTGGCTTCCGGAAGGTTGGCCGCGGATTTCACCTAAAAACATGATCATGACGGGTGCTGCAGCTGGTTTAGCCGCGGCATTCAACACCCCGTTAGGAGGATTGGTATTTGCCATCGAAGAACTCACCAAAACACATTTTAACAACTTTAAAAATTCTTTATTCATTGGGGTGGTTATTGCCGGTATTACGGCACAGAGTTTCGTGGGAAGTTATTTATACCTCGGTTACCCCTTAGCTGTAAACATCAACTACTCGATGGTATTTGCCGTGGTCGTTGCATCGGCATTTACGGGTTGGTTTGCGGGACTTTACAGTAGGTTTGTGATGTATTTATCCAAATGGCGTAAAGCACTCAGCCGCCGCAATACCATATTGTACTTGATTTCAATTGCTATGGCTATTACAGCTATGGCGATGTTCTTAGATCATCGAATTGCGGGTCCTGGAAGAGAAATAATTGTGGGTTCTTTATTCAGTTCCGATAAATATTTAGAATGGTATGTGCCCGTAGGCAAATGGTTGGGATCGGCATTCAGTTTTAGTTCTGGCAGCGCCGGTGGGGTGTTTGCTCCTAGTTTAAGCATTGGCGCTTCTATTTCCGCTGCCTTTTCCGGAATGCTGCACCTAAGTCCCGACAATACCAATTTACTCATCATGACCGGCATGGTGGCGTTTTTAACCGGAATCACCCGAAGTCCATTCACCTCGGCCATTCTCGTATTGGAAATGACCGACCGCCATAATTTGATCTTCTTTTTCATGCTTGCGGCATTATTTGGACAAATTGCAGCCAAAGCGGTATGCCGAAAATCGCTCTATGAATCCATCAAAGAAGGCATTTTAACGGAATTTAATAAAAAATAATTCTTTTTTAGTACCTTTGACGTTAGTAACGCCATTCATCACTAATGATTATTGAGTTTAACGACAAGGAAACGGAAAAAATCTGGAATGGTGTTCAATCAAAAAAACTACCATTTGAGATTCAAAATATAGCGAGAAGAAAATTAAGAATGCTAAACAATGCCCAAAATATAAACGATTTGAAAATTCCGCCAGCCAATCGATTAGAAAAACTGAAAGGAAACTTAGAAGGGTATCATAGTATTAGAATCAATAATCAGTGGAGAATAATTTTCGAATGGAAGGATGAAAATGCTCATAAAGTAAAAATAATAGACTATCATTAATATGGAAAAATTAAATAATATTCATCCTGGCGAAGTTTTGCTCGAGGAATTTTTAATTCCCATGAATATTTCCGCTTATCGATTAGGGAAAGAAACCTTCATCCCTCAAACCCGTATTTCTGAAATCATTAAAGGCAAGCGGAGAATTACGGCAGATACAGCCCTGCGGTTTAGTAAATACTTTGGTACAACCCCTAAGTTTTGGCTAGGTTTACAAAACGACTTTGACCTAGAGGAAGAATTAATTCAAAAAGAGAACGCGTTTAATGAAATAATTCCCATTAGCGACCACGCGGCCTAATTGGGACTGTACACATCATAAAAAACGGGGGAATAAAATTCCCCCGAAATATTAAATCATAATATGTTAGGGATTACTGTCCCTGTCCTAATGAATAGGCTTCTACCCCATCAAAGGAATATAAATTCTCCGTCTTAATGGTATCAATGTGGTGTTCTTCTGACTTTGACAATAAATCGATGATGTCTGACTTTCTCATTGAATATCCTTCTTTGGGCTTATAGCGACAACGCCAATGGTCGGTACAGAAAGTTTCGGGGAATCCATTTGGCCATACTTTCAATCCGCGATTGGTAATCATAGATAGAGAAATATGATCGGTATCGAGCGGACTTAACATAGCCGCTAGTTCATTGGCATCGGTTCCATTCCAATGCACAAATAAATCAACGCCCTTAAGTTCTTTCTTTTTAGCCGGCTTTTTAACATATTCAGGAAGATTCAAAACCGCATCTTTGCGATATTCTACCCCTTTTAATAACTTTGGCTGTGATCCTAAACGTGCAATAACAGCAGCCGTAAACTCTTTGGTATTCACCAATTGCTTGCTCGTACCTTCCTTATAAATATCACCCGTATGAATTCCGTCTTCAATAGTGGCGAGCCATGCATTCTGAATTTTCTCGGCTGTGTCGTTCAACCCAATATGGGTTAACATCATTACCGCTCCTTGAATCAGACCCGAAGGATTCGCGATTCCTTGTCCGGCAATCATCGGCGCCGAACCGTGAATAGCCTCGAACATGGAGCAAACCTGACCGATGTTAGAAGAACCGCCCATACCTACCGAACCGGTAATTTGTGCAGCAATATCCGAAATCACATCCCCATACAGGTTTTGCATCACGATAACATCGAAATATTCTGGGGTATCGGCAACCTTCGCAGCTCCAATATCTACGATCCAATGTTCGGTTTCGATTTCGGGGTATTCTAATTTAATCTCATCAAACACCTGATGGAACAAACCATCGGTTTGCTTCATGATATTATCTTTCGAGAAACAGGTTACCTTCTTACGTCCGTAAACTTTGGCATATTCAAAGGCATAACGGATGATTTTTTCACTTCCAGGTCTTGAAATCAATTTCAAACATTGAACCACCTCATCGGTTTGTTGGTGTTCGATACCCGCGTATAGATCTTCCTCGTTTTCACGGATAATTACAATATCCATTTCCGGATGCTTGGTCTTCACATAGGGGTGCAAACTGATGCACGGGCGCACATTCGCATACAAGCCCAAAGACTTCCTCATGCTTACGTTTAAGCTCTTATAACCGCCGCCTTGTGGTGTGGTAATAGGCGCTTTTAACAGCACTT
Organism: Bacteroidia bacterium; assembly: GCA_965659745.1. Lineage (GTDB taxonomy): Bacteria > Bacteroidota > Bacteroidia > NS11-12g > UBA955 > VMCP01. The sequence continues at coordinate 14,566 of CBFHXF010000035.1, read as the reverse complement.
TATTCTCTCGAATGGTATCCCAAGCCTCCGCAGAAATTCCAGAAGAATTTCCTGAGAGGTATACCTTTTCGCCTACTTCAATTTCGTCAATTTCAATGTCAGCACCTGCTGCTTTTAGAATTTCAAGGGTGGCTTCCATGATTTCTGGACCAATGCCATCGCCCTTGGCTACGGTAATTCGCTTTTTCGTCATCCGTTTTTAAACTCGGCACAAAGATTGGCATTTCCCCGAATACTGCCAAGTCTGAGAGCGTGTTTTTGAACCCAACCACGTAAAGGTCGGGTCATTTTCGATTAAAAAAATCCATATTCTGACATTTCTGTGTTGATTTGTAACGAAAATCACAAATAAATAGACTCGCATTATTTATAAAAATCGCAAATGCCACGCACTAGATTTCTTTTACTTATCGCTTTTCTTTTCTTTCTCGGGGGAATTTCCCCTAAAGCTGAGGCGCAAATAGAATCGCAAGAGCGGCTCAATGACGTAGTCAAAAACGCAAATCATACCAAAGCTCAGATGCCTTTAGATTCGCAAGAGCGGCTCAATGACGTAGTCATCACCGGAACCCTCAAGAGTGTAAAATTATCTGAGAGCCCCGTGCACGTAGACATTTACCAAAAGCGTTTCTTTACTCAAAATCCAAGCCCGAATTTATTCGACGCCTTACAATTGGCCAGTGGCGTACGGCCCCAAGTGAACTGCAATATTTGCGCCACCGGCGATATCCATATTAATGGTATGGAAGGTCCTTATACCATGGTGCTCATCGATGGCATGCCCATTGTAAGTTCGTTGGCTTCGGTGTATGGACTTATGGGCATTCCTACCTCCATTATAGAGCGAATAGAAGTAGTGAAGGGTCCTGCCTCTACCTTATACGGAAGTGAGGCCATGGGCGGATTGATTAACGTGATTCTGAAAAAGACCCAGAAAGATCTCGGACAAATTGAAGTTTGGGGCAATACCTGGGGAGAAGGCAATATCGATGCCAGTTTCCTGACAAATAAATCTAAAAAATGGAGGCTTTTAACCGGCATCAATGCGTTTTGGAACGATTCGAAACGCGATAATAACCAAGACGGATTTACCGATGTAGCCTTACAAAAAAGAGCCTCCTTATTTCAGCAATTGCAAATAATTAGACCGTCCCAAAAACGATTTGATATGGCATGGCGGGGATTTGCCGAAGACCGTTGGGGCGGACAAACGAACTGGTCGCCCGAATTTAGAGGAGGCGACTCTATTTATGGGGAAAGCATCCAAACCCAACGCTTGGAATTCATGAGCACCTATGAATTAGCCACTATTACCCCCTTGCAATTACAAGTTTCGGCAGTCATGCACCGGCAACAGAGCGCTTATGGAAATATGATTTTTGATGCCCAAGAATCGCGCTATTTTTCACAATTGTTATGGCAACCTCAAGTTAAAAACCACGACTTTTTGGTGGGTGCCGCTTTTAGATACACTTATTACGACGACAATACAGTGGCAACTGAGGCAATTTCGGCCGACTCAAATCGCATACCCAAGCCTCAAATCACGCCATTACCGGGGTTATTCATTCAAGATGAACTAAAATACAAGAATCATACCTTATTATTAGGGGCACGGGGCGATTTCCATACGGAACACGGATGGATTCAAAGCATGAGAGCGGCTTGGAAGTGGAATTTAGGGACTTTAGGACAATTACGCGTGAATGCGGGAACCGGATTCAGAACGGTGAATATTTTCACGGAAGAACATGCAGCCCTAACGGGAGCCAGAAGAATTGTTATTGAAGAAAAAATAAGACCGGAAGAAAGCAGCAACTTTAATATTTCATGGTCTAAAACGTTTGTTTTGGGTAGTGCTGGATTCATCCAATCTGATTTCCATGCGTTTCGCACCGACTTCTCCAATCGCATCGTTCCCGATTACGAGAAAAACGACAATGCCATTTACTATTCCAATTCTGGTGAAGGCGCTTGGAATCAAGGACTTTCTTGGAATCTATTTTGGCAATCGCGCAATGGCTTATCCATACGTTTAGGCGCCACCTATATCGATGCCATGGTAAAGAGAGATGCTGTCTCCGCTCCTGAAAGGCCGTTTTTGACCGAACGCTTTAATGGTACGTTCGCTGTGCAGTGGACTTCCCCCAAGAAGCAATGGGAATGGAATTATAACGGTAATGTGGTGGCCCCCATGCGCCTGCCTTTGGCATCGGAGTGGGATCCAAGGCCAGGAGAATCGCCTTGGTGGAGCGTGCAAAATTTCAATACGCGATATCGCATAAATGCCCAACTTTCCGTGTTTGCGGGTATCCAAAACATTTGGAATTGGACGCCTGCTCAAAACATCCCATTTTTATTGGCGCGTGCTCAAGATCCTTTTGATAAAAATGTGCAGTTTGATCAAGGGGTAGCTCAAGTAAGTCCTGAAAACCCTTATGGACTTACATTCGATGCGGCATATGTTTACGCCCCTAATCAAGGGAGGCGTTTGCAAATTGGCTTGAGCTTCACCTTTTAGAACGGTGATTTTTTAAAAATGGTAGTTTAAAACGAAACTGATATTTGAAACATCCACTTTATTAAATTGATAACGCGGATTATCATAATCGTTGGCAACTCCCCATTTATGTGCATATAATATTTGTGCTTCCAGACCTGTCCAGGTACCTAAAAACTGATGCCTTAAATCTATGTTAGCTTGGAAATACGATGGAAATCCATACTTATTCAGGGCGAAATTTCTAATATCGGGTAGCTTAAAATGTCCCAGCATAAGCGTAGCTTGCGAATGGTTCACAGGCAATTTTCGGGTGTATTTCGCTACAATGGCATGCACATCACCCATGCCTTCGTTGCGCTCGCGCGGCATAAAGGTATAAAAGGGATCGCGACCCCACTCTCGAGGCATTAAATAACGACCCTCTTTGGTAATTCGGGTATAGTTAAGGGTTACTTGGTTTTTAGGGTCCAACCAACCCAAACGAGCAGAATACACGCTCGAAGTAGCATTGGGATCTATATACCGCAACCCCACCGTATCGTTACCCCCGTTTTCGATACCATACTGTTTTATGGCTTGCAAACCGGCAATGAATTTCCCATTTCCTTTGGGGAAATTTAAATCGGCTTGAAACATGGTAGAATTAAACAAATTATCTACGTGAAAATTCCAAATGTGAAAACGATGTTTTGCAATATCTCTATGTATTCCCAATGAAGCCACATAATGACTGTTGATATGACCGGAATAACCCGAACGGGTACCATCTGGATTTACACCCACACCATAAAGGCCTAATGATTCGCCTATATAATACCAACGTACGGTGCTCCTGGGAGAAACCGCCCACAGATAACCGCCTTCGATTTTAGTTTTTGGGATGTCGAGAATATTGAACCAAACGCCTTCCACACCGGTTGGACGCATACGTCCGTCTTGAAGGTTTATAAAAGGGGTATTGATTAACTGTCGGCCAAAAGTAATGTGTGATTCTTTGTAATTGTATTTGATATAAAACTCTTCCAGGCGGTCTAGATCTTTTTTGTTTTCAGGATCTTCAATATCAAATAAGCCGAGTTCGTAACGATTTCCATTAAAGGCAAGGGTATCTATAACACCTAGGGGACTGGAATGTAAATTAAAAATATAAAAACCACTCACAGCAAATTGCAGACCCCGGTAGGGTGCGGTTTCGTATCGAATACCTCCACCTCCAGAGTTGGCATAATAATCGCTCAATCCGCCCTCATTAATGGTATTCATAAAAAAGTAACGAAAATGTCCTTGTAGGGTTCCGTATTGAAATGCTTTTGCGATAGCGCCGGTATCGTAAAATGATTTGGATTTCCCTTTCCACATATGGGGTTTTTCGGGAACTTCTTGATGTTGGGCAACGCCGTTAGTAAGGCTTCCCAAGAAAGCAAAAAGGATTATTATAATTTGGGGGGAAATCGAAAAAATAAGGGGTCGCTTCATAGATTGGGTAGGTCTCATCATGAATTCCCACAAAATTGCTTAAAAAAAATACCGATTTCCGTAACTTCTATCACACAGAGCATCCTATTAAGTGAGTACATTCGTTACATGAAAGAATTTTGGGATGCTCGGTATCAGGAAGACGGTTTTGCATACGGACATGAAGCGAATGTTTTTGTTCGGGAATCATTAGAAATGACGCAGCGCATTGGAAAGGTGTTATTTCCGGCAGAGGGCGAAGGGCGTAATGCGGTCTTTGCCGCTCAAAAGAATTGGGAAGTTGAGGCGTATGACATTAGTGAAAGTGGCAAATTAAAGGCCGATAATTGGGCCCGAGAAAACGGGGTTTCGATTCACTATCAAATTGGGGGATTCTTGGACATTGAATATCCAGAGTCTCAGTTTGATGCATTAATATTTAGCTATGTGCACATGCCGAGTTCATTAAAATCGAAGGTATTTGAAAGACATATGCCTTGGATGAAGTCCGATGCGCTCGTTGTTTTTGAAGGGTTTAGTGTGAATAACCTACCGTATAGAGCGGCGAATCCACAAGTGGGTGGTCCCGATAACATTGACATGCTGTATTCGGTGAATGAGGTTCAGGAACTGCTTAAGTCCTTCAACAATTTGAGGGTTTGGGAAGAAGAAGTGACCCTTTCCGAGGGCAAATATCATATTGGAAAAGCCAAGGTTATTCGGGCGCGGAATTTTTGATTTGGGATTGAATATTTAACGTCTTGCCCTAATGATATGGGCTTAAAGCATCATGCGTAAAGATTCGCAGCAGTCGGTGCACAGCACCCAGAAAGTAGTTTGAATTTATCGCCGGAATCCCAAGCCTCGATTCAAACGAACGTTCAACACCATGCCCACGATGACCAATGACATTCCTACATATTGCCAAAAAGAGTACGATTCATTAAATAGGAATAGGCCAAAACCGGTTCCCCAAATAATACCGGCATAACTGATGGCCGATACCACTTTTGTTTCGGCCTCTTGATACGCACGGGTCATGAAAAATTGTCCGATTTGGGTAAAAACACCCGTTAATATGAGCCACGTCCATTCCATACCCTCCGGCGCGACCCATTTCCCCCAGCCAAGAGCGGGCATCAGCAATGATATGGGCAAGGTGACCAAAGGGAAGTATAATACAACTACATTGGGATTTTCTTTGTCTTTAAGACGGCGAATGGTATTGTAGGCTAAAGCCGAAAAAACAGCTCCGCCTAAGCCTGCTATTAAGCCATCGAGAGTAACCACACTAGAAACGCCATTCACGATTACGACACCCGAAAAGCTCAGTGCGAAAAATAGCCATTGCTTTTTTTGCACCTGTTCGTCGCCCATCCAAAGGGCGAATAAGGTGGTTAAAATGGGTGACAAATAATGGATTACCAAGGCATTTGACAGGGGCATTACTTGTAGGGAATAAAAATAGCACAGCAGTCCCATGGATCCGAAAAAACCTCTCATAATGAGCAATTTTGGATTATTTCCCCACGGAGATTGACGCTGATAAGCCAAGAAAGCGGCCGCAATTAATATTTGTACGATGGCCCTAAAAAAAACAATTTCCGACACGTGCATGCCGGAAATTGATTTTACAGATACGTTCATGAAGCCGAAGGCCAATGAGGCCACGAGCATCATCCAAACGCCTCTTGAGAATATCAAAGTGCGCTGTTCATATTGCGAACCGCCTCAGCAGACTTTTCAAATTCTGCCTTCTCACCTTCGTTCAAGTCTAATTCTACGATGCGCTCCCATCCATTTTTACCTAAAATTACAGGAACTCCAATGCAGATATCGCTTTGTCCGTATTCTCCCTCTAAGCTTACGCAGCAAGGCATCATTTTCTTTTGATCGCAGATGATACTGTGCACCAAATCGGCAACAGCCGCACCTGGAGCGTACCAAGCACTGGTACCCAACATTTTGGTTAAGGTAGCACCACCTACCATGGTTTGAGCTTTGATATCTGCCAACTCGGCTTCACTCAAGAATTCAGAAACGGGTACTCCTTTATATGAAGCAAAACGGGTTAACGGAATCATCGTAGTATCGCCGTGACCACCTATTACCATACCTTCGATTTCTTTGGCCGGTGCATTCAACGCCATAGAAAGGAAATAACGGAAACGAGCGCTATCCAAAGCACCGCCCATACCTATGATTCTGTTTTTGGGAAGTCCAGAAGTCGTCTTTGCCAAATACGTCATGGTATCCATCGGATTGGAAACGATTACAAAAATCGCTTCAGGAGAATGCGCCAAGCAATTTTCCATTACCGATTTTACAATACCGGCATTGATTCCGATAAGTTCTTCACGCGTCATTCCGGGTTTACGAGGAATACCGCTTGTGATAACCACTACATCACTGTTGGCTGTTTTAGTATAATCGTTAGTACTGCCTACAATACGCGTTTCAAAGCCATTTAAAGCAGCGGTTTGCATCAAATCCATGGCTTTACCTTCTGCAAAGTTTTCTTTGATGTCTAACAATACCACCTCAGATGCCATGTTCTTCATGCCGATGTATTCGGCACAACTTGCGCCTACATTACCGGCGCCGATTACACTAATTTTACTCATATCGTTGTCTTTTTTTCAAATTTCCATGCAAATTTAACCATTGGGAATTCAATTTGCGATTTATCCGAATAATTCTTGAAAAATTCCGCCGAACTGATTTCCTTATTTAAAAAATAAACAATCCAATTCACTTACCTTTGCTTGAAAATCAAAATCCAACTCACTTAGATTAATGAAAAACAAATATCTTGACTTAATCCAACAAACCTTTGACTTCCCAGTTGAAGAGTTTAAAGTTGATGATGAAGGACAACTCTCCTTCCATGACATTCCATTAATGGAGCTAATCAAGCAATATGGAACCCCGCTAAAGTTCATATACCTACCTAAGATAAGTGAGAATATCCGCAGGGCTCGGTCGTGGTTCAATGTGGCAATCGCCAAAGCCGATTACAAAGCCAAATACTATTACTGCTACTGCACCAAAAGCAATCACTTCCAACACACACTAGATGAGGTATTGAAGAACGATGTGCATTTAGAGACCTCTTCACAGTTCGACATTAACATTATTGAGACCTTAGAAGAACAAGGTAAAATCAATAAAGACAAGTTTGTTGTATGTAACGGATTCAAACGTGACGTTTACATAGAGAACATAGCTGGATTGATCAATAATGGATGGTCTAATGTGATTCCGGTATTCGACAATCAGCGTGAAGTAAATATGTTACTTGAGCATACAGACAAAGAATTCAAGTGTGGTATCCGCATCGCAGCAGAAGAAGAACCTAAGTTCGAATTCTACACCAGTCGCTTGGGTATCGGATATAAAGACATCCTCCCCTTTTATCGCTCGGCGGTGAAAACCAATCCTCAAATTAAATTGAAAATGTTGCATTTCTTCATCAATACGGGCATTTACGATACTGCGTATTATTGGAACGAATTGCACAAATGTTTGCGCGTGTATTGCGAATTGAAGAAAGAATGTCCGGATCTCGACACCTTGAACATTGGCGGCGGATTTCCGATTAAGAATAAATTGGCATTCGAATACGATTATGAATACATGGCCGAAGAGATTGTAAGCCAAATCAAACAAGTTTGTGAGGAAAACGGCATTCCAGAGCCCGATATCTTCACAGAATTTGGTTCTTTCACAGTTGGTGAATCAGGCGGAACTATCTTCTCTGTTTTAGATCAAAAAGCCCAGAACGATCGTGAAAAATGGAACATGATCGACTCAAGCTTCATGACACAGCTACCCGATGCTTGGGCCATTAATAAGAAATTCATCATGCTGCCCATCAACCGATGGCATGCCGATTACGAACGGGTACTCTTAGGTGGCATTACCTGCGATTCTGATGATTATTACAATTCGGAACAGCACGTAAACGCCATTTACCTGCCTACTTTCGACCGCGAGGATACCTTATATCTAGGATTCTTCCACACCGCGGCATACCAAGAGAGCATAGGCGGATATGGGGGAATTCAACATTGTTTAACTCCCGCGCCTAAGCATGTTATCATTGATAGAGACGAAGACGGCGAATATACCTTTAAACTATTTTCAAAAGAGCAAAGCTATAAGAGCATGTTAAAAACACTCGGTTATTTTTAATCGGGTGTTTTTAGCTTGGGCGACTTTGAAAATGCATAAAAGCCGAGGAATGAGAGCAATCCATTTAATACGATTAGCTCAAATCCAAAGGTATAACTCCAATTAAAGGGCTGCATTCCTATTAACTCGGATACATATACATTCTTCCCCAAATACCAACACAAAAGAGGTACCATCACGCTTACAAGCACTATACCAAGTCCGCTTGGTTTGCGTTTGGTATAGATACCCAATGCGAATAAACCAATCAAAGGGCCATAGGTATAATTAGCTAAGCCGAGTACCACATCTATTATGGCACCTTCGGCAAACTCATTAAATCCAAGTATAGCCACCAAAAGTAGAACCGCAAAACTTCCATGAAGTAAGTTTCTTACTTGCAACTTCTTTTTATCTGTCCAAGTGCGTTTGTTTACTCCAAGTAGATCGATGTAAGTACTCGTAGTTAATGTAGTCAGAACAGAATCTGCGCTGCTGAATGTGGCTGCTGCCAATCCTAAAACAAAGGCCATACCCGCTACACCTCCCAAATGAAAGGCAATACTGGGGAAAAACAGGTCCGACTTTCCGCTTAAAACCGATGCCATTTCCGGGGTTTCCCGCATAAATTCAATCATCACGACTCCCAAGCTAAGAAATACCGCATTTACCAGAACCACCACAAAAGCCGTGGCAATCATGTTTTTCTGGGCATCTTTTAAGGTTCGTAAACTTAAATTCTTTTGCATCATGTTTTGATCCAAGCCGGTCATTGCAATGCAAATGAACATTCCCCCGATGAAATGCTTCCCCCAAAAGGTGCCACTCAAAACATCCGGATTAAATATCTCGGTATGCAAAGAGCGTTCAAAGATTTCCCCCAAAGAAATACCCGACAGAGCGGGCGCCTGTAACATGCTGTAAAGCGCAATAACCAATCCGCCAATCAGAAATACACTTTGAATGGCATCGGTAAATACCAGGGTTCGAATACCCCCTTTAAGGGTATAAAGCAGAATTAATACAATTATTATAGAAACCGAAGCCGCAAAGGGCACCTTCCAGTAATCGAAGAGAAATACTTGCAAAATAAGCACAGCCAAAAAGAGCCTTCCGGCACTGCCTAAAAGCCGGGAAATGATAAAAAAGAACGCACCTGTTTTTTGGGCAATGGGATTAAACCGCGATTCCAAATAGCTGTAAATACTCGTTAATTCATACTTGTAATACAGCGGCAACAGCACAAAAGCGATGACCAAATACCCAAAAAAATAACCAATGACCAATTGAAAATAATGCCAATGCGAAACCGAAACGGCTCCGGGAACGCTGATAAAGCTAACTCCACTCATGGAATCCGACAGCATTCCCAAAGCCACCATCCACCAAATACTCTCTTTGTTGCCTAAGAAATAACTGGAACTATTGGCATTTTTAGAGGTTATACGTCCTATAACCAACAGCATTAGAAAATAGGCAGAAATGCCCAATAGGATCCATTCAGGTCTCATGATTTTTTGCGTTTTTTGGTCGCTCTTACGCCCATTTCTTTAAGCAATTCGCTGGTATTTTTAGGCGAATTTTTCAAAGGCTTTAACTCCACATAGGTAAGCGTATTCTCGGCTATCTGCAAATTTCGTAGCGCGCCGCCTTCTATATAATATACTTCCCCACTGGGGGTTTCGGCCATTATGAATTGCAAGGTTTCCATGGTTACCGGAATTTGCAAAGTCGATGGAATTTCAGGCATGATTACGGTATACGGATCACCTTCAAATACCAAAGCCACACGCTTTAATTTTAAAGGGATTTTTCCCAATTCGCATAAAATCAATTCCGATTGTGCCGTTGGCACTTCTACCGGATGTGCCATAGAAAACAGCCCAAAACTTTGAATCATGAAACGGCCTTTTTTTCGCGCATTAGAACTTGCCACTCCAAAAAGCGCCGCTTTTTGCGCTTCGCGCTCTGCTACTTCCGTCTGCTGACGCAAAAAATGCCACAAAACGGCTTTTTGAGTCCGCATTTTTTCATATTTCGCAAATCTTTTCTTGAAATTGGCATCGGCCTTTGACTTCACCTTTGCATCGCCTTCTACAAATGTTCCCGGATTCATCAACGGTATCACCCAAATTCCCCTATGCGTTTTAAGCTCCAAATAGCAGGTCTTACCCAACTCCCTGAAGCGTACATCCACCCAGTTTTTTTCCTTGAAAAACGCCAATACTTTGTCATAAGGCATTTGGGTTTGAAACGCCAATCGGTATCCTTCAAAGGCCTCTAATTCGGGAAACAAACTGTGCGTTCTATCAAAAATAACCAACTCTTGAATGCCACTGGCCGATTTTTTATTCCGCGGCAACGCCCTAATTCCCAATTGATTTTTACCTCTAATAATTCGGCGTATTTCTTTGGCATTTCCCGGCGGATCTAAAACAAAATGTCCCTTGTATTTCCCCAATCGCATTTCAAATTGTTGCGGGGGCATCAAATAATTAAAACCTTCGGTTTGGAAAGCCTCCTCCAGCGTCCACGATTGAAAATCACTCCTTATTTTGGCCGTTTCGGCCCCTTTATAAAATTGATAAAAATCGACCTTCGCAGGCAAACCAGGAGCATCAAATTGATAATCGTAATCGTAAAAATGCATCCATTTGCGTTGACCTGCATGCCATGCATAAAAACGATCGTTTTCATGCACGCCCACCGCATAATTTACTTCTGAAAAATATCCCGGTTTCAATTGCAATTCATGCTTCCGGTCGCTACTCAACACCCGCACATCTATACAAAAGGAAGGATGTAAGGCATAGTGCGCGCGGTTGCTATCATAATGCAAACTCAAACCTGAAGCGGCAGCCTCAGCGGCCTCGTCTATATACTGAATACTCACATGATAAGGTCCAAAATACGGTTTACCATCGGCAAACATCAATGCATTTTTGGGTATGGAAACCGACCACTGTCGATCGCCTAGAAACACCTGATCCGACTCAGAATGTGCTAAAAAACTGTGTTTACCTTCGGCAAATTCGCCCCAAAACGCCTTTTCATTAGATGCAGGCGCGAAGGGATACGCGCTCAATGACTCCTGCTCTGCAAAGTCCAATTCCCACTCCGTGTCCTCCAACCAGGTCAAGGCTTCGTGTTCTATTACATCGGGAAACAAATTTTTCAGATAGGCTACCTCTTTGGTCGACAATCGAGGACGGGTAGAGACCCATTTTAAAGGCATGTACACGTTTTTCTCAACCGTAGCCGAGTTCACCCCTTTCCCAATTTTAACCCCGCGGCTGCCGGTTCTCAAAGGCATCACGAATTCTCCCATTTCTTCGGTAGAAATCCCTTGGGCCCATTCGCTGCCGTCGATAATGCGTATCGAATGCAGTTGTTTGCATTCTTTTATTCTCGGGGGAAGCTCTTGAACGCCTATCAAACTCAATTCTATGTGCTTCAAGCGGGGCATATCGGACTGCACTATCTTTAATAAAGCATCGGCTTCTTCCTTATTGATATTTCCCAATACAGATAAATTTCGCAGTTGCTTCCACCCTTTCAGAAAATCAAAATTATCGGGCACTTCTTCAAACCGCAACGATACCTGTGATAATAATCCCCACGCATCATTCAAAACCGTGGCATCGATTCTATTTTTGGGAATATAGATCGATACATAAGGCACCCATTCTAAGTACTGCAAATCTTCATCGGCAATAATGCCTTCAAATTTATACAGCTGTAATTCCTGAATCATGCTCAATTTAGAGCACAAAAAAGCGGCTTTGGCAATATCTACCGTGCCGTCTACTTTTACCGTTTCGATATGCTGAAAATCGGGCAAATGCGACTCCAAATATTGCAAATCGGCATATTCCTTTAAAAGCAATTCGGTTTGAAACGCATTCTTTACCTTTTTAGGGGTGAGAAAGTCCGATTGTCCGTATACAGACATTCCCAACAGGGATTGCATCAAGAATACCAGAACAATCAGACGGCGAATCATGTATTATACGTATGTACTATTAACGGAAAAACTTCGAAAACATTCCCCCCATTTTACCCAAAACACCCATATCAATGCCTAAAAAGGCCATAATACCGGCGCGATCGGCGGCATAGCCCCCGGCCTGAAAACGGTGCTTCAATCCATCTAAAATAAATCCTAGAATGTCTTTGGCTAAAACCTCCTTGCGCGATGTTTCCCAATTCAATCCGTAGTAACTATTAATAATTTCTTGCAG
>CBFHXF010000035.1:0-2095 GCA_965659745.1 Bacteroidia bacterium | reverse complement strand
CAACTCTTTATAGTACGGTGAATCTTGCATGGCCATGCTTCCCTGAGTGGCCAAAGCTTGAATTTCGTTCAATTTCCCAGAGAGCGCCAAACCTTGTATGTATTTAGTAGCCGCCCCTAACGTTAAATCGATATGTACTTCTGACTGTCCCAAATCAAACTGGTATTTTTCACCATACAAACGGTGAAAATCGGGCTTCATTTCATTTATATATCCTTGTAATTTCATCTTTTTTACATTCTTTTTATTCCTATCAATCGATGCGTTAATATACCGTCAATTTCTCTAATAATTCCCTTTTCCGTAAATGAATCTACCCTTACGATGCCCGAGGCGTGCATGATCAAATCCGAATTTAATATAATTCCTACATGGGTTATCTTGGGAAGTCCTCCTGAAGCCTCAGCTCCAAAGAAAGCCAAATCTCCGAATTGGTGCTGCCCCCATTCTATTGGATTTCCCAAGAGATATTGTTGACTGGCGTTGCGGGGAAGTGCCTGCTTCATAAAATCCATAAATACCTGCGACAGACCGCTGCAATCGATGCCCATGAGCGAGCGACCGCCCCATAAATAAGGGGTGCCGATGTATTGATTCAGAAAGTCGTTGGGACTGAGGGGCTGCGTATGCGAATTGGAGTCAGGCATTAAGCTACCCGGCGATAGGTATATATGAGGACTTTGGGTGGAAATGTGACCTTGGGTTACTTTGTATGCCACTTCAAGGGGAGGCAATGACAGCACATGGTAGGCATCGCTGATAAATCCGCGGTATTGGTCGTGTTCGCAGATAATTTCATGCCATTTGGAGCCGTTTGGGTTTTCAAGGGTTTCAATCAGCAGATAAATTTCCCCCAATAAAAGAGAGGTGCCGCATTCTGCCGCTTCGGAAGGCGCTTCACGCAGGGGCATGACTGCCAATCCACAAGAAAAACGCGGGTTCATGAAACAAAGATGCGCCCGAAGAGGCGAAAATGCAATTTTTAATCTAAATGCAGGCGTTCTTTTCTATCGAGAAGCAGGTCTACCGATTCTACGTGAGCGGGATCGGGCACACAACAATCAACGGGACAAACGGCGGCGCACTGGGGTTCTTCGTGGAAACCGGTGCATTCGGTGCATTTATCGGGAACGATGAAATAGACTTCATCGCTTACGGGTTTGAACATATCATCGGCTCCGACTTCGGTGCCGTCTTTCATGGTAAAAGTACCTGTTACTCCAGTTCCTTGGGCTATCGACCACTCCACACCTGCCTCATAAATGGCATTATTGGGACATTCGGGTTCGCATGCGCCACAATTTATACATTCTTCTGTGATGATAATTGCCATAATCTTTCACAAAGTTACAATGCTTTTGTATTTTCGCCGCAATATATCATCAATTAAACCCATGGAAATAGCAATAGTGAGCGATATTCACGACAATCTCAAACATTTGAATACCGTTCTCGACATATGTGAGTCCCGAGAAATCGAACATATTATTTGTTGCGGCGACCTGTGTTCCCCCTTTGTAATCAGCGCATTGGGAGAAAGCAATTTGAATGTATATATTGTTTTTGGCAATAACGATGGCGATCAGTACAACATGACGCGCTTGGCAGAAGAATATCCCAATCTTCATTTGTATGGGGAATATATCGGCGATGAAGAAAACCCATTAATTTTAGACGGGGTTACTATTGGGGTTACCCATTATCCATTTTATGCTAAAACGATGGTAAAAACGGGTTGGTACGATGCGGTTTTCTTTGGCCACAGTCATAAGTTCCATAAACAGAAATTTGGCAAGTCGTTATTTTTAAATCCCGGCGAAGTAGCGGGCATTTTCAACGAGGCCACTTTTGCCATTTACGACACGGAGTTTAGGGGTTGCGAGAAGGTAGAGATTGGGTGATATTCAGAAAAATTGCCGAATATTACACATGCAAAAAATCAAAATCGTTTTATTCACAATGTGTTTTAGCCTACTTGGATACTCGTCGGGACAAGGCAACTTGCATTTGACAAATGGAGCCATAGTATACATAGGAAATGAAACATTCAAGAGTGCGGATAAACTTTATTTTTATAGATTGGATACATTATTTT
>CBFHXF010000034.1:1711-19683 GCA_965659745.1 Bacteroidia bacterium | reverse complement strand
CCTCCCCCCTCGGCGCCGCGCTGTTAGGGAAGCTTCCCCAGGAAGAATTCTCTTGGAACGGAAAATCCATTCGCATCCTAAATTGTTACTGATACATGGATTTCTATAAATTGCGCGCCGACCAACAAGCCTTCTTATCCAACGGGGAGAATACCTCCATTTCAGCCCGAAAAGCCGCCCTCTTGAAACTCAAATCGGCCATTCAGCAACGAGAATCCGCCATTATTCAAGCCTTGTATGCCGACATGCAAAAGTCGGAATTTGAAGCCTACTCCAGCGAAATCGGCTTCGTATACCAAGAAATTTCCCATACCCTAAAACACATCGATTCGTGGGCCAAGCCCAAATCGGTGCGCACCGGACTTTCCCTATTTCCGTCCAGCGCGAAAATCCACCCACAACCCTTCGGCAAAGTGCTCATCATAGCTCCCTGGAACTACCCGTTCCAACTGCTCATCGCCCCCCTCATCGCGGCCATCGCCGCCGGAAATACCGCCTTGCTCAAGCCCTCCGAACTCACGCCGCACACCTCAAAAATACTCGCCGAACTCATCGCCGAAACCTTCGAACCCGAGTATATCGCCCTAATTGAAGGCGAAGGCCACCTCATTGTCCCACAGGCCATCAATCAATACATACCCAACTTGATTTTCTTCACCGGCTCTACTGCAGTCGGACGCATCATCGCAAAGGCCGCCGCCGAGCACCTCATCCCCTGCATCCTCGAACTCGGTGGGAAGAGTCCGTGTATCATCGACAAAACCGCCAACCTCAGCGTTGCCGCCCAACGCATAGCGTTAGGCAAAGGCATCAATGCCGGACAGACCTGTGTGGCTCCCGATTATTTCATCGTTCACGAATCGGTAAAAGACGCGTTTATCGCAAAACTCAAAGACACCTTTTACGATTTTTACTATAAAAATGATCAGCTAAATGAGTATACTCAAATCGTAAACGAACACCATTTCCAACGCCTTCAAAACCTTCTCAACGGAGCTAAAATTATTTTCGGGGGAAATTCATTCGCAGCGGAACGCCGCATAGAGCCTACGCTCGTTGAGGGCGACAGCCAACACCCCCTTATGCAAGAGGAAATCTTCGGACCTATTTCTCCGGTTTTCACCTTCACCAAAACCCAAGACATTTACGACCTCATACAAAAACACCCCAATCCATTAAGCCTGTATGTATTCACCGACGATAAGAGATTCGAAAACGAAATCATCCAGAATATTTCCTTCGGCGGCGGCTGCGTAAATAATACCCTCATGCATTTGGTTGATCCCAATTTGCCTTTCGGCGGAATCGGAAATTCAGGCTCAGGAGCCTATCACGGCGAAGCCGGATTTAATGCATTTTCGCACCAAAAAAGCGTCGTAAAAACAGCGAATTGGTTCGACTTGCGACAAAAATATCCGCCTTATAACGCCAGTTCGCTAAAAATCATACGTTGGTTCCTGCGTTAACCAGCCACGTACTTACACCTTATTATTTCGATTTCTAAAACGACAACAACCATTGCAAACGGTTCTTCGTTTTTTCGGCATTCGGCAACATCATGGCTTCCAGTCCCGTATTCAAAGGAACCGCCGGAATGTCTTCCGACCCTAAAATCTGTACCGGCGCGTCTAAATAGATAAAACACTGCTCACTAATGCACCCTGCGAGGGCTTCGGCAAAGCTGTTTCTTCGGGTTTCCTCCGTAAGCACCAACACTTTTCCATGTCGTTTTGCCAGTTCCATCACCGCCTCTTCATCGTAAGGGGCCAAGGTGCGCAAATCTAAAATTTCCACCTGCTCGGCAAACTCCTTAGAGCCATTCAAGGCCCAATAAACACCCATTCCGTAAGTTACCACACCCACGCTGCTTCCCATTTTTATTTTCTCTGGGGAAGCCGACTGCACAACCCTCGCTTTTCCGAACGGGATGATGTAATCGGAATCGGGCTCCGGTGTTTTGGCCCTTTCCGTACCTGGAACTTTGCTCCAATACAAACCCTTATGTTCGAACATAATGACCGGATTCGGATCGTAAAAGGCCGCTTTCATCAAGCCTTTCATATCGGCCGCTGTACTTGGATACGCAATTTTGATTCCTTTAATAGGTAAGATACTGCTTTCAACGGTTCCAGAATGGTAGGGACCTCCCCCGCCATACGCACCTGTAGGTACGCGTATCACACTGGCTACGGGGAATTTCCCCATAGATAAATAACAACTTTTAGATAATTCGGTTACCAGCTGGTTTACTCCCGGCCAAATATAATCGGCAAACTGTATTTCTACGATGGGCTTACAACCTACGGCACTCATTCCCGCCGTACTACCTACTATATACGCCTCTTGGATGGGCGTATTGAATACCCGATCCCGGCCGTATTTGTCGCTCAACGTCGCCGCTTCACGGAAAACCCCGCCCAATCGATGTCCTACGTCTTGTCCGTACAACAACGCTTCCGGATGGGCCTTCAATATTTCGTCTACCGCAAATAACGCGGCATCTACCATCACCACCGGCTCACGTCCTGCCGGTTCGCGCTCCCCCTTTTCTTCCGTAACGGGAGTGGGCGCCAAAATATGATCAAAAACAGTAGCAGGATCTGGATCTGCGGCATTTTTTGCATTTTCAAAATCAAGGGCCACCGCTTTTTCACATTCCTCAGTAATGGCATCCAACTCAGAGTCGGTAACCGCTAAACTTTGTAATAATTTCCTCAATCGAGGCAGTGGATCGATGCGATCGTGCTTCTCCATATCGTCGCGGTACCATTCACTACGAACGCCGCTGGTATGGTGCCCTAACAAAGGCACTTTGGCATGCACCAACATGGGCACGCGCTCCTCCCTAACCGTTTTAATGGCACGCTGCATTTCGTCATAACACTGCAAAAAGTCGCTTCCATTGATGCGGATACGGCGCAAACCCTTGAATCCCAATCCGTATTCGAAGGCATCCATGGCGCGCATTTCATCGCCGCTGGCCGAAATGCCCCAGTCGTTATCTTGAACCAAATAAATGATGGGCAACTTATGTAAAACCGCCATCTGCAAAGACTCTGCCACCTCGCCTTCGGTAACGGAACCGTCACCCAAAGAACAAATCACAACGGGCTTTTCAATCCCATTTAACAGACCTTGAGATTCTTTATATTTCAATCCATGTGCCGCACCGGTTGCGGGAATGGCTTGCATGCCTGTAGCCGAACTCTGATGGGGCATTTTGGGCATATTCTCACGATTCAATGACGGATGCGAGTAATAGGTGCGGCCCCCACTGAACGGATCTTCTCCTTTTGCCAAAAGCTGCAACATCAATTCGTAGGGCGTCATGCCCATACTCAATAACATAGACTCATCGCGATAGTATGGATACACAAAATCTTGCGATTTTAAATGCATGCCAACGGCTATTTGTATGGCTTCGTGACCTTTAGATGTACTGTGAACATATTTGGTGATCGGCCGATTTTCATCGTATATTTTAGCCATGGCACGGGCTGTTTGCATCAATCTCCATGCCTCTAACACTATCTTTTTATCTATCATTCCGAATGTGGGTACAAGTTTACAAAAAATTACCGCAACCCCGAAGGACATAACCCCCAATTAAAGGTCTAAATCCTCCTTTTTTTGCAAAAAATGCAAAAAAAATCCACCCATACTTTTGTGAAAAATCCAATTCTACCCATTGAATTTATTTATCTTGCGACCTTTGCATCAAAGTCATGAAGCCCACGCTACGAATCATTCGCTTGTTTTTATTCATTTATACCAGTCATTCTCTGCATGCCCAAAACGATACCGATACTACCTATGAAAGAATCAAGGGCGTTGAAATCAAACAAAACCGACTCAAAGAGAAACTCAAGGAATCGCCCTTAACCGTAGAAAGTATGTCGGCGCAAAGCATCAAAGAAACGCCAGCATCCGACTTCTACGAAGCCTTGGGCCACCTGAAAGGCGTAGACGTTACCTCGGCTTCCCTCGGATTTAGGATTATCAATACCCGCGGCTTTAATTCGACTTCTCCTGTAAGAACCTTACAGGTAATTGACGGCGTAGACAACCAAAGTCCCGGACTTAATTTTTCCTTGGGAAATTTTTTAGGCGCGTCGGAACTCGATATTGCATCCCAGGAAATTGTGGTGGGTGCCAGCTCCGCCTTTTACGGTCCCGGTGCCTTTAACGGCGTTATCTCCATGACTACCAAAGACGTTTGGAAAACTCCCGGTTTCAGTTATAAATTCAAAGTGGGCGAACGACAATTAATGGAAAATTCCCTTCGTTACGCAAAAGTCTTTAAATCCAAAAAAGGCAAAGACGTTTTCGCATTCAAAGGCAATTTCTATTACATGCGGGCTTATGATTGGGTTGCCGATAACGACGATCCCGTTGATGGAAGTCCGGTTAGCAAAAATAACCTCGGTGGCTACGATGCCATCAACCGATATGGCGATGAAATCCTGAGGCCCGGAGAATTTGACCAAAGCAGTCCAAGGGGAAAAGTAGATTACGCTGGTTTGGATCAATTTTACCGAGATGGCTACTGGGAGTCGGATATTGTAGATTACAATACATACAATATGAAGGCCTCTGCCACTTTTGCCGCTAAACCCTTCGAAAACAAAGATTTAGAATTTATATTCCAAAGTAATTTCGGAATGGGTACTACCGTGTATCAAGGGGATAACCGATACAGCTTAAACGACATTCAGTTTTACCAGAATAGATTGGAATTCAAACATAAAAACGGTTTTGTACGCGTCTATTCCACCTATGAAGATGCGGGCAATACCTATGATGCGGTGTTTACCTCGATGCTGTTATTAGAAAAAGCCAAAGAAAATCACCTTTGGGGCAGCGATTACCAGCGGGTATGGCGCGATAGTTTTGCCAATCGTGTTAGGAGCTTCGAAGGATTTCCTAAGTTTCCCTTTTTCCGATACCCCGACTCTTTTATGCGCCAGTATAATATGGTGTTGGAAAACAACCGCGAACAAATTACCCAATGGCATAACGAAACACGACGCCTAGTTAATCAAGGAAAATATTACACACTTGCCCCCAGTTTGAATCCGGCATTGGATTATTTCCAACCGGGTACCCAGCGTTTTGAAGACATGAAAAACGACATCACTTCCCGTAAAAGTTTCGGGGAAGGGGGAAGCGGCTTTTTCGACCAAAGTTCCTTGTACAATGCGCAGATAGAACACCGATTCGATCTAAAAAAGAATCGACAACTGTCGCTCGGTGCCTCCGGACGCATTTATACCCCCAATTCGGCAGGAACCATATTTTCAGATACCAACGGTCGGGTCATTACCAACCAAGAATTCGGGATTTATGCGGGTTACCAACAACGTTTTTGGAGGGAAAAGCTCAAAATGAATGCCACCTTCCGTACCGACAAAAACGTAAACTTCCCCTTTGTTTTCAGTCCGGCACTTTCGTTTGTCTACAATCCCGATAAAATCACATATTGGCGTTTGAACTTCACCAGCGGGGTTCGAAATCCTACCTTGGCCGACCAATACCTATATTATAATGTAGGTAGGGCCATTCTTTTAGGAAATTTATACGGATATAAAAATTTGGTGACCCTTGAGTCCCTTGAGGACTATTTTTCTCAAACCTTGGTAGATTTGAGTCTACTCAAATACTTCGACGTAAATCCGGTGGTTCCCGAACAAGTTCGCACCATCGAAGCGGGTTACAAAGGATTTTTATTCAAGAACAAGCTGAATATCGACGCAAGCGCCTATTACAGTTACTACATTGATTTTATTGGATTTAAAATAGGTTTCGATCCTGTAATTATAACCCAAGACATCAACGGGGTAAAAACCCAACAATTGGTGGGCGGACAGGTGTATCGGGTGGCCACTAACGCTACCACTCCTGTGAATACGATGGGGGCTTCCATCGGAATAAACTATTTCATTGGCGATAATTATACCGCGGGTGCCAATTACAGCTTCAACCAACTGAATAAGTTCGACAATTCAGATCCCATTATTCCTGCATTTAATACCCCTAAACATAAGTTCAATGTGAGTTTCGGGGGAAGCAAACTCCGTTGGTTCAAACAAAATGACTGGGCTTTCAATATGAATTTAAAGTGGATTCAAGGATTTTTATTCGAAGGCTCGCCTCAGTTTACAGGCTTCATCAACAGCTATTATTTGGTAGATGCTATGGTGGCGAAAGAAATTCCCAAATACGATATACAACTGAAATTAGGAGCCTCAAATCTAACGAACAACATGGTAATGCAGGTCTACGGCGGACCTCGGATCGGTCGTATGGTTTACTTCAGCATCCTTTACGACTTGCCTCAATAATCACGAAAAACAACAATAATTTAAAATTACCTACATTTGTCCTAACTAAACAATCGAACCATAATGAAAAAAACATTACTTAGCTTAGCTATTTTGAGCTTAACGGCGATTAGCCTTAACGCTCAAACGCGTTATGTAGACGATGTCTACACCGACAGCGACATCCTAATTGAAACGGATATCGAGTATGCTCAAAACTACACCGTTCTCTATGGCGATATCGATACCGCCACTCCTGGTCCTCAGTTCCTAAAGGAATCCCTTAAAACAGATTTCTACTATCCTCCATATGAAGAGGCTGTAGGAAATCGCCCCGTAGTGATCATGCTACATACTGGTAATTTCTTACCCCGTTACATTAACAACGGTCCTGTAGGTTACAAAGACGACAGTGCTACCGTTGCCATGTGTAAGGCTTGGGCTCGCAAAGGTTATGTAGTAATGGCAGCAACCTATCGTATGGGTTGGAATCCGATTGCTACTACTGAAGACGTACGTCGCGAAACTATCATCAATGCTGCCTATAAAGGTGTTCAGGACGTAAGTGCGGCTATCCGTTTCTTAAAAGATGAAGCCATGAATTTGGGTAACTTCAACGCTTTAGATACCAATAAAATTGCATTGGGTGGACAAGGAACTGGTTCTTACATTACCAGTGCATTTGCTTGTTTGAATACGCAAGATGAGATCCGCATCGACAAATTCCGTCGTTCAGACAACGGAAATGTGATGGTTGACGATCAAATCTGGGGCGACCGTCACGGCAAAGGTGGATTGCCTGGTTTCAACATGGAAAACTGGCCTGGTCACACCACAGAAGCACAAGTAGCTTTCCAAATTGGTGGTGCATTAGGCGATAGCAGCTGGATTGACGCTGGTGAAATGCCTTTAATTTGGGCTCACTCTGTATTAGATCCTTTTGCTCCCTACAAAACAAATATCGTAAGTGTACCTGGTACTCCCTTACAAGTAGTTGAAGCTTCTGGTGGTTACGATGTGATCAAATCTTCTTCTGCTCAAGGAAACAACAAAGTATACGAAGGTAAAGTAATGGACCAATACACTTTTGCTATCAGCAAGTATAACGAAGGCATGGACGGACTATACCCTATCCACGGAGCCGCTAACGCTTCAGGACCTTACGAGTGGTATGATACCGCTACTATCAAGCAATTGCCTTTGCCTCCAACGACCATCCAAAATATCTTAGGTGGTATTAGTTTATCGAACCCTATGCACAATAAAACCAAAGCAATGACTTACATCGATACCTTAATCGGTTTCTTTGCACCTCGTGTTGCGGTTTCTTTGGGATTGGTTCAATCAGTAGGCATCGACAATATCAATATGGCTTCTAACGTAGCTATCGGGCCTAACCCTGCTACCAACCAAGTTACAGTTTTCAACAACTGGGATAATAACGAATTGCGTAATATCGAAATCCGTAACCTTAACGGACAGTTATTGCAGCGCGTTCCTTTTGCTGGCAAACAACAATCTATCGAACTTTCTTTACCTACCGGACTTTATATCATGAATATGGAGTTTGAGCGCGGTACCGGTTCTAAGAAATTTTTGGTGAACTAATATTCACTGCATTACGCTTTTCAGAGGCCTCATCCTTCGGGTGAGGCCTTTATTTTTGCCTAAAAAATCCGTATTTTTGCACCCTCGCAAATCACGATATATCAATTTTATGTATTCTACACTCTCGAAACTCAATTGGCCAGAAATAGAAAAAGAAATCCTTCAATTTTGGGAAGAACGAGGCATCTTTGAAAAGAGTGTAGCCCAACGACCCGCCCATAAGGCATTTACCTTCTTCGAAGGTCCACCATCTGCCAACGGAATGCCCGGTATCCATCACGTGATGGCCCGTGCCATGAAAGATATTTTCTGCCGTTACAAAACCCAACAAGGTTTCCGCGTAGAACGCAAAGCCGGTTGGGATACCCATGGACTTCCCATAGAATTACAAGTTGAAAAACGACTTGGAATTCGCAAAGAAGACATTGGCGAAAAAATCTCTGTGGCCGATTATAATCGCGAATGCCGCGAAGACGTACTCAAATTTAAAGATACTTGGGACGATCTTACCAAACGCATCGGCTTTTGGGTGGACCTAGACAATCCTTACGTTACCTACAATAACGATTATATCGAAACCCTTTGGGCCCTGCTCAAAAAACTGCATGACAAAGGCTTTTTGTATAAAGGTTACACCATCCAGCCTTTCTCGCCCGCGGCGGGTACCGGACTCAGTTCTCACGAACTCAATCAACCCGGAACCTACCAAAATGTAAAAGACACCACCATCGTGGCCCAATTCAAGAAAACCGGTACCGAAAACCAGTACTTCTTGGCTTGGACAACCACGCCATGGACGCTCCCGAGCAATACCGCTCTCGCTGTAGGCGCCAAAATCACCTACATCGATATTGAAACGTACAATCCTTACACCGGCGCCCACATTATCGTTACCCTCGCCGAAGCCTTACTTTCCAAATTCTTTAAAGAAGAAAACAAGGTAGACACCCTTCCCCCTTACGATGCCAGTCAAAAAAGCATCCCTTGGAAAGCCCTACATACCTGTAAAGGATCGGATTTAGCCGGACAAACTTACGAGCAACTCATGCCCTATGCCCAGCCCGAAGTCGGCGATGCCTTTAGAGTCATCACGGGCGATTTCGTAAGCACCGAAGACGGTACCGGTATCGTTCACATCGCCCCCAGTTTTGGAGCCGATGACTTCCGTGTAGCCAAACAAAATGGAATCGGCAGCTTAACCTTAGTCGACAAAAAAGGCCGCTTCGTACCCGAAGTCATTGATTTCTCGGGGGAATTTGTCAAAGCTGCTTACCTCAGCCCCGAAGAACAAGCCGAGGAGGCCGCAAAACAAGGCCGAGACAAATATTTGAGCGTAGACGAACGGATTTCCATCAAATTAAAAACCGAAAATAAAGCCTTCAAAGTAGAACGCTACGAACATACCTATCCCCATTGTTGGCGTACCGATAAGCCCATTCTATACTATCCCCTAGAAAGTTGGTTTATCAAAACTACGGCTGTAAAAGACCGTATGGTCGAGCTCAATAAAACCATCAACTGGAAACCCAAAAGTACGGGAGAAGGTCGATTTGGCAATTGGCTTGAAAACTTAGTAGATTGGAACTTAAGCAGAAGCCGTTATTGGGGAACGCCACTACCTATCTGGCGCAGCGAAGACCAACTTGAAGAACGTTGCATTGGAAGCGTGGAAGAACTCATTACAGAAGTTCAAAAAGCGAACGAAATATTAGGACTTTCACAATCTGTTAATCGTGAAAATCTCGATTTGCACCGTCCTTATGTAGACGATATTACCCTGGTAAGCGATTCTGGCAAACCCATGAAGCGCGAAGCCGACCTTATCGACGTATGGTTTGATAGCGGTGCCATGCCCTATGCGCAATGGCATTGGCCTTTTGAAAATCAAGATATTTTTGAGAAAAACTTCCCCGCTGATTTTATCGCCGAAGGCGTTGACCAAACCCGGGGTTGGTTTTTCACCCTGCATGCCTTAGGCGTAATGCTCTTCGATAATGTAGCCTTCAAAAACGTAATTGCCAATGGTTTGGTGCTCGATAAAGACGGCAATAAAATGAGCAAACGCCTCAACAATGCCGTCGACCCCTTTAGTACCGTAGAAACCTACGGTGCAGATGCCGTTCGCTGGTATATGTTTACGAATTCTCAACCTTGGGACAATCTAAAATTCAACCTGAGCGGCGTTCAAGAATCGCAGCGCAAATTCTTAGGAACCCTCTATAATACGTATAGTTTCTTTGCCATTTACGCCAATGTCGACGATTACCGCTTCGATCCCAACAACCAAATTCCCCTAGAAAATCGAACCGAGCTCGACCGTTGGATTATAAGTAAGTTACATTCTCTGATAAGCCTCGTTACCGATTCCTTGAACGATTACGATCCCACCAAAGGATCCAGGGCTATTGAAAATTTTGTAGACGAACATCTTAGCAATTGGTTCGTGCGTTTATCGCGCCGCCGTTTCTGGAAAGGCGAAATGAATGCCGAAAAACAAGCCGCTTACGACACCCTTTATACCTGCTTAGATACCCTGAGCAAACTCATGGCGCCCTTTGCCCCTTTCTTCTCAGACTGGTTGTTCCGTGCCCTTAATAATAGCCAAATCGACGCAGGTCTTTCAGTAGAAAGTGTACACTTGAGCAACTGGCCCGAATCCAATTCCGCGCATATCAATACCCTTTTAGAAACCCAAATGCAACGCGCTCAAACCGTATGCAGTTTGGTGCTTTCCCTCCGAAAAAAGGAAAATATCAAAGTACGTCAACCGCTTTCGAAAGTTACCATTCCTGCATTGAATCCCAAAATGAAAGACGATTTATTGCACGTGAGCGACATCATTCTTTCGGAGGTGAATGTAAAAGAAATTGAATTTTTAAGCCCTGATAACCAATTACTTGTTAAACAAATGAAGCCTAACTTTAAAACATTAGGAAAAGTTTTAGGACCTCAAATGAAAGTAATGGCGGCTAAAATAAACGAATTGAATTCGGAGGAAATCGCCCAGTTCGAAGCGGCAGGACATCTAGAAATTGACATGGACGGAACGCCGTTCACCTTGCTTCCCGAGCATGTAGAAATCAAGACGCAAGACATGCCCGGTTGGTTGGTGGCATCAGAGGGCGATACCACAGTAGCCTTAGACATACAAATCAATGCCGAATTGCGACAAGAGGGCATTGCCCGTGAATGGGTTAATCGGGTTCAAAACCTGCGCAAAGAATTACAATTTGACTTAACCGATAAAATCGGAATCGAGTATACGGCCGATGCTGAAATTCAAGAAGCCGTAGAAAAATTCAATGTCTATATCTGCACAGAAGTACTTGCAAATCATATCAATTATACGTTAAATGTTCAAGAACATGAAGTTGATGTTTACGAAAAATCCGTATTTTTGAAAATCTATAAAGTTTGATAACAATTAATTAGTAAGGAGGACAAACAAATGGAAAAAGAGAGAACCCGTTATAGCGAAGCGGAATTAGAAGAATTCAAAGAACTTATTTTAAAAAAGTTAGACTCTGCTAAAGCCGAATTTAAAACCCTGCAAGGTCAACTTAAAGATGGTAACGAAAACGGTGCTGATTCTACCAATAACAATTACCTTACCTTAGACGACGGTGCCGACACTGCGGAAAAAGAAAATCTCAATCAGTTGGCCGCACACCAGTTAAAATTCATCAAAAGTTTAGAAGCAGCTATGGTTCGTATTAATAATGGAACCTATGGAATTTGTAAAACCACAGGCAAGCTCATTCCTAAAGAACGCCTGAAGCTCGTGCCTCATACCACTCAAACAGTAGAAGCCAAAACCAAACGCTAAAGAGTGGAAAACCCCCAAGCCGCTGCGCCCTCCCATACCAAAGTTGGTTACTGGGCATTTGGTATTTTAGGATTGTGCATCCTGGCAGACCAAATCATTAAAATTTACGTAAAAACTCATTTCATATATGGGGAATCGTATACCCTTTTCCCAGACTGGTTCAAGATTTATTTCATTGAAAACGAAGGTATGGCCTTCGGCATGAAACTTTTTGGCGGCGGAAAAATCGGAAAACTCATTCTCACTTTTTTCAGAATCGGGGTTTCCATCGTGGGTATTCTCTATTTAAGAGCCCTGATCAAAAACAAACACCACAAGGGCTTGATTTTATCAGTAGCGCTTGTTTTAGCCGGTGCACTCGGTAATATTATTGATTCTGTTTTCTACGGTTGGTATTTTCATGATATCAACGGATATGTTGAAACGTGGTTTGAAGGACATGTAGTAGACATGTTCTATGCCCCTTTATGGGAAGGTGTTTTGCCTGCCTGGATACCGTTTAAAGGCGGAGATCATTTTGTGTTTTTTGCCCCTATTTGGAATTTTGCCGACGCTTGTATTACCGTGGGGGTGGCCATCCTATTAATCGCGCAATCTAAGTTTTCTCTGCCCTCGATAAGTATTATTCGCGAAAAACGCGAAACAAATCCATCCAATTAATTGTACAAATCGCCAAAAGCGCCTTAGCTTCCACTTGAAAATGGTAACTTTGCATTTTCTATGGAATCGCATTTAAACGAACAACAAATCCAACGCCGCGAATCGCTTAATGAGCTACGCGCCCTTGGCATTGAGCCCTTTCCCGCTGAAACCTTTCCGGTGAGCCATACGGCTCAGGAAATTTTAGATGGATTCCCTGAGAAACCCGAAGATTTTCAAGAAGTATGTATCGCTGGTCGTTTGATGACGCGCCGAATCATGGGTAAAGCCGGATTCGCCGTTATCCAAGACAGCTCTGCCCGAATTCAAGTCTATATTGCCCGTGATGAAATCTGTCCGGAAGAAGACAAAACTTGGTATAATACTATTTTCAAAAAACTGTTAGACATCGGTGACTTTATTGGAATCGAAGGATATATGTTCACCACTAAAACAGGAGAAACCACCCTTCATGCCCGTAAAATTACCTTTTTAGCAAAGTGCTTGAATCCACTTCCCCTTCCCAAAGAAAAAGACGGTGAAATTTACGATGCCTTTACCGATCCTGAAATGCGCGCCCGTATGCGCTATGTGGATTTAGTAGTAAATCCGCAACACAAAGAAACCTTTATCAAGCGCACCAAGGTCATTCAGTCGCTGCGCAATACCTTTAACGATCGCGGTTATTTAGAGGTAGAAACACCCATTTTACAGGCCATTCACGGAGGTGCAGCCGCACGTCCGTTTGCCACACACCACAACGCATTAGACATACCTTTATATTTACGTATTGCTAATGAACTGTATTTGAAGCGTCTGATTGTTGGCGGATTCGATGGCGTTTATGAGTTTGCCAAAAACTTCAGAAATGAAGGTATCGACAGAACCCACAATCCAGAATTTACTGCCTTGGAAATATACGTGGCCTACAAAGACTATTTCTGGATGATGGACTTCGTGGAAGAAATGCTCGAGAAATGTGCCATGGATGTGAACGGCACCACCGATGCCCAAATAGGCGAAAGAACCATCAGTTTTGCACGTCCCTACCAACGTATGACCATGGCCGAATCTATTAAAAAATACGGCAATTTCGACATCGAAGGAAAAACCGAAGCCGAATTGGGCGATTTTGCCAAGAGCATGGGCTGCGAGGTTACCAGCAAAATGGGTGTTGCCAAACTTATAGACGAAATTTTTGGAGAAGTGGCCGAACCCCACCTCCTCCAACCTACCTTTATAACCGACTATCCTATCGAAATGAGTCCGCTTACTAAAAAACACCGCAGCAAACCCGGTTTGGTAGAGCGATTTGAATTATTCGTTAACGGTAAAGAAGTTGCCAATGCCTATTCAGAATTGAACGATCCCGATGACCAGCGCGAACGCTTTTTAGATCAATTAAAATTGGCAGAACGCGGCGACGATGAAGCCATGGCCATGGATCATGATTTCCTAAGAGCCTTAGAATATGGAATGCCTCCAACCAGTGGTTTGGGAGTGGGCATCGACCGATTAACGATGATGCTTACTAATAATGCTTCGATACAAGAAGTATTGTTTTTTCCTCAGATGCGACCCGAAAAAACGTCTAACGGATAAAAGCATACAATGCTCGAAATTTTAGACGACGAAAAAGCGGTTCTCAATCGTCTCATACATCCCGAATATCTCGCCGATGTGGTAAAAGAAGTGGGGCTAAGTAAGCCGGTTGTTATTGACATCACCCGACAACTTCTGCATTATGGCTACATCAAAGCGCTTGATGCCAACCAAAAGCCCAAAGTAGGAGTAGATGTAGATGCCATTCTAAAGACCCAGTTTCAACTAACGGCAAAAGGCTTCGAAGCCCTCGAACTTCCTTAATATTGTTGTGTAAAGTTTTGTTCATGACTTGAAACAACGTATCGTTTTAAGTATCTTTGTAAAGATTCAAAAAACCAACAAAAAGCATGTCAGAAACAGCGAAAATCAGCATTGAAGGAAAAGAGTTCGAGCTTCCTGTAATTACCGGGTCTGAAGGCGAAAAAGCCATTGATATTTCAAAACTTAGAGATCTTAGT
Source organism: Bacteroidia bacterium (assembly GCA_965659745.1). Taxonomy (GTDB): domain Bacteria; phylum Bacteroidota; class Bacteroidia; order NS11-12g; family UBA955; genus VMCP01. The sequence continues at coordinate 5,227 of CBFHXF010000034.1, read as the reverse complement.
GGATATATAACGATCGACCCCGGATTCAAAAATACCGGTGCCACTACCAGCGGCATTACCTTCCTCGATGGAGAATTAGGTATTTTACGCCACCGCGGTTACGATATCGAAGACCTCGCCGCAAATTGCTCCTTCTTAGAAGTCAGTTACCTAATCCTTAATGGTGAATTGCCTACCGCTGAAGAATTAGCTGCTTTCGAGAAAAATATTTCTGAACATACCTTAGTGAACGAAGGAATGGAAGCCATGTTCAAAGCCTTCCCAACCGGTTCACACCCAATGGGACAGCTTTCCAGTATGATCTCTTCTTTGAGTTTATACTATCCAAAGGCGTTGAATCCCAACCGCCCCGAAGAATCTATACAACGTACCATTATTAGACTTATGGCCAAGATGCCGACAATCTGCGCCATGATCTATAAGAAAAGTAAAGGACATCCATTGGTATATCCTAACAATACCCTGGATTACGTTACCAACTACTTGAACATGTCTTTCGGACAAGTTTCGGATCCTAACTATACTCCAGATCCTGTTATCGTAGAAGCCATGAACAAACTTCTTATCTTACACGCCGATCACGAACAAAACTGTTCTGCAAGCACCGTGCGCGTAGTAGGAAGTAGCCAGTCTAACCTTTACAGCAGTATCGCCGCGGGTATCAGCGCCCTTTGGGGTCCCCTTCACGGTGGTGCTAACCAAGAAGTATTGGAAATGCTCGAAGCCATCAAAAATGACGGCGGCGACGTTCAGAAATACATCAATAAAGCCAAAGATAAAAACGATCCGTTCCGCCTTATGGGCTTCGGTCACCGCGTATACAAGAATTTTGACCCCCGTGCCAAAATCATTAAAAAGTCTGCCGATGATGTTCTCGCTAAATTAGGTGTGAACGATCCTATCCTAGAAATTGCAAAAGGACTAGAAACCGCTGCACTCAACGATCCTTATTTCATCGAGAAGAAATTGTTCCCGAACGTAGACTTCTATTCTGGAATTATCTACCGTGCACTAGGCTTCCCAACAGAATTCTTTACCGTTCTTTTTGCCTTGGGAAGACTTCCAGGATGGATCAGCCAATGGCAAGAAATGCGCCGCGACAAGCAGCCCATTGCCCGTCCCCGTCAGATCTACACAGGAGCCGCTCCCCGCGCTTTTGTGCCCATTGAAAAACGTTAATTATCAATTTAATCGTTATTTTATCCGCTTGAGCGATAAAATAAACGAAACCCATAGCACCGCTCTATCTTTGCAACGTGAGAAGCAAATTTTGGGCGGTGCTTTTTTTTGCACTATACAGTAGCCAAATATTCGGTCAATCTTTTACCCTCAGCGGTTTTGTTAAAGACAGTACCTCAGGCGAATCCCTTAAAGGTGCCATCGTAAAAGACATCGATAACAATCAAACCGCCGTAACTAATAACTACGGTTTTTTTAGCCTTTCTCTAACGAAAGGAACCCATACCATTCAAATTTCCGCGGGCGATTACGAATCTCAGACACGTACTTTCAACATCAATAAAGACCTTGAATGGAACGCGTTTTTATACCCCCAACCCGACGAAATTGGAGAAGTTTCGGTAAGAGCCAAACGCAACGACAACGTACGTAAAGTCGACATCTCTACCCAAAGCATCTCCGGAAAAGTAATTAAAAAAATTCCCGCATTCCTTGGTGAAGCCGACGTAATTAAAAGCATACAACTACTCCCCGGCGTATCCACCGTAGGAGAAGGCGCTACCGGTTTTAACGTTCGCGGTGGTTCTATAGACCAGAATTTAGTCCTAATGGACGATGCCCCCGTCTTCAACTCCGCACACCTGTTCGGATTTTTCAGCATCTTCAACCCAGATGCTGTTAAAGACGTACAACTCATTAAAGGCGGTATTCCTGCCAATTATGGCGGACGATTGAGCTCCGTTCTCGATGTCATTACCAAAGACGGTAATAACCGCGATTACCAAGTAAACGGAGGCGTGGGTACCATCTTCAGCCGCCTCACGCTCGAAGGACCCCTTGTAAAAAACAAGGCCAGTTTCTTGATTTCTGGCCGCCGCAGTTACGTCGACATTCTAGCGAAACCCTTCCTTAATGACGACCTCAGCGGAAGTCAATTTTACTTCTACGACTTTACCGCTAAAGTCAATTATGAAACCAAAAAAGATAAATTCTTCATATCCAGTTATATCGGAGATGATCTGTTTTATGCCGCTAATGCCTTCGGCGTTAAATGGGGTAACAGCACCCTAAGTGCCCGCTGGAATCACTTATTCAACGATAAACTTTTCTCTAACGTTACCTATTATTATAGCCGCTACCGTTATAATCTCGAATTCAATATTGGCGAAGATCTCGGCTTCAACTGGAGTTCCTTCATCAATAACCACAGCGTTAAAACCGACTTCAAATATTACGCCAACCCCAAACACGAAATTGGTTTTGGAGGCGCTTCTACGTACTACATATTCGAACCGGGCAACGCCGTGGCGCGAAATTCCCTCGGAACCAATAATTTCAGCCTTCCCAATAAGTACAGCATGGAAAATGCCTTGTACATTACAGAAGATTGGTCGCCCAATAAAAAATGGACCATCCGGGCCGGTCTCCGCGGCAGTCAATTTCTGTATTTAGGCAAAAGCAATGTGTACTACTACCAAGATGCGTCCATAGAAGGACAACGTCGCTTCTTAGATTCGGTGAGCTTTGCGGGCGATAATGAGGTTATCCAGCAATACCTCAATTTGGAACCCCGTTTGGGCTTCAAATACCAATGGAATACCAAAGAGTCCATCAAAGGGGGCTATAACCGCATGGTGCAAAACCTGCATTTGATTTCCAATACCGCCGCAAGTGTGCCATTCGACGTTTGGACGCCCTCGACCAACAATATCAAACCCGAATTGGCCGATCAATATACCATCGGTTATTTCCGTAACTTTAGTATTGGTAAAACCGAATTTGAGTCCTCGGCAGAGGTGTATTACAAGGACCTACAAAACCAGGTCGATTACGTAGACGGAGCCAATTTGCTCCTAAACGAACTCTTGGAAGGTGAGCTTATCAACGGTATCGGAAGAGCTTATGGATTAGAACTTTACGTGAAAAAAGCCACCGGTAAATTGACCGGCTGGGTGAGCTATACCCTCTCGCGCAGCGAACGTAAATCGCCCGGCATTAACGATAACGAATGGTATGCCAGTCGCTTCGACCGCCTTCATAATTTATACATCGTAGCCCAATACAAGTACAACGATAAATGGGATTTAGCCGCCAATTTTGTATTCAGTTCGGGCACACCTACCACCTTCTATACGGGTCAATATACCATTCAAGGTTACAATGTACCCGATGCGGGCACCAATGATCGCAACAATGTACGTAACCCGGATTACCACCGGTTGGACCTATCCGCCACATATACAAAGAGAAAATCGAAGAAATGGGAAAGCAGTTGGGTGTTCAGCGTGTATAATGCTTACAACCGCCGCAATCCGTTTTCCATCTATTTCCAAAATA
>CBFHXF010000034.1:0-1616 GCA_965659745.1 Bacteroidia bacterium | reverse complement strand
AAGAAATGGGAAAGCAGTTGGGTGTTCAGCGTGTATAATGCTTACAACCGCCGCAATCCGTTTTCCATCTATTTCCAAAACAACTACGAAAATACCGGCCTCAACCAGGCCATCCGCTTCAGTGTAATCGGCAGCATCGTGCCTGCCATTTCTTATAATTTTAAATGGAATTAATCGAATGAAACGCCTTATATACATATCCCTCCTTTTAATTCTCGGGGGAAATTTTTCCGCTTGTGAAGACATCGTGCAAGTCGATGTACAGCAGAAGCAAAAGAAGATTGTGGTCGACGCATTCATCGACAACCGCCATCAAACCCAAACCATCCGACTTACGGAGAGCATACCCTTTTTCGATATTCCCGGTACGGAACCTCCATTAACCACGGCTACCGTAGCCTTGATCGACACCACCGGTGGTGGCATCGCTGCGCCTCCGATTCTTTTCCGTCACGATTCCATGGGCTATTACAGATGGACACCAAATCCCGCCACCGGCGATACCCTTAAAATCGGACATTCCTATGCCCTATTAATTGTAGAAGGAAGCGATACACTCGTGGGCGGTGCCACTTTAGAACCTACCATCAGTCGCATTGACAGTTTGCGCACCGTGCCGGTTGAAGGCAACGGTCCTCCATTTATAGATACCGGTAAATATTGCGAAATTTTCGCGTACGATTTACCCGGAATCGGCAACTATTATTGGCTTAAAACATTCCGGAACGATACCTTCTTAAATGAAATCAACCAATTGAACATTTCCCAAGATATGGGCAATAATTCTAACGGACAAGATGGCGATTTATTGATTTATCCCATTCGTTTTTCGGGTTTGAATCAATTTTTACGACCCTACCGCGACGGCGAGAAAGTCCGTGTTGAAATCCATTCGATCTCGCGCTTTGCCTATTTTTGGTTCCAATTAGTGGTAAACCAAAGCAATAACGGCGGTTTATTTGCCACTCCACCGGTGAACATACAGAGCAATTTGTTCATGCTGAATCAAAACTCCAAACGTGGCGTCGCTGGATTTTTCAATATTGCGGCAGTAAATAGTATTGAGATTACGGTGAAGGAGTAATCCCTAAACCGCCTCTTTAATCTTCTGTTTCAGCATCTCCACCTCATCCCGCAAACGGGCAGCCTCCATGTATTCCATATTCTTGGCAGCCTTGTACATGTCTTTCTCTACCTTGGCTAAGGCCTTCTGCAAATCTACTTTGTTCATGTAGTCCAAAATCGGGTCCGCTACCTTCGATACGGGCAACTGCTTGAAATCGTAAGCCTGCTCCGACTGACCTTCTACCGAATCCAAAACCGCCGTCTGCCTGAAAATTTCCGACTTCGACTTGCGCACCGTTTCGGGGGTAATGCCATGATCGTCATTGTACGACTTTTGCTTTGCACGGCGCCTGTCGGTTTCATCAATCGTTTTACGCATGCTCTTGGTCATCTTATCCGCATACATGATTACCTTGCCATTGTGATTTCGGGCAGCACGACCTATCGTTTGTACCAAACTCGTTTCGCTGCGCAAAAAACCCTCTTTATCGGCATCCATAATCGCCACCAAGCTCACCTCGGGTAAATCCAAGCCTTCCCGCAATAAATTC
>CBFHXF010000033.1:0-19792 GCA_965659745.1 Bacteroidia bacterium | reverse complement strand
CCCAATCCGTTGTATATATATAAGGTATCGTGCTGCGGGTGCTGACCTAAAAACGGCCGCCAAGTCGCTACCGTGGGTCGCGGAGCCCGCCTGTGCGACACCAATTTGATTTCTTGGGGAATCCATTCTTTAAACAATTCAATCAATTCAGCGGCGTGATGCGCTTCGGGAACGGTACTCAGACTCTCATTGTGATACGTGCTTCCCCCGAGCCAACGATTGCCCCCAATAGGAACCAACCACTCCTTGCGTTTTAAAATAAAATCTTGAGGCAGGTCATTTATTTCCAATTCCAAAATATCGCCGCCCGTTGCCCCTAACGGCAAATAGTTGAAATACGGATTCTCATACAAACCAATGCCTTCCGCAAAAACAATGCGGCGCGACCATAATTCGTGGAGGCTCCAAACGTCGTTTTCTCGTTTGAGTTCGGAATGAAGGAAGTCTTGATTTATTTTATCAATACCTACTTGAGCAAAGTAGAGATACGCCGCGTCTAGAAACTCTTTTACATCGAGCTTTCCCGATAAATGACACAAGGCCCCTCCAAAGGGTAGGGGAAGTCCGTGCGAATCGGAAGGATCTATGGGACTTAAATGTTGTTGGAAGCCGTTCTCGCGCGACCTTTTCGTCCAATTTTTGGTATGTTGCGCGTTTTTATGCACCTGCAACGTGGGAATTCGATGGATGAATTTGGCCCCAAATAATTGCTCCCAATTTTCGTAATATTCAAAAACGGAAGGGTATATTTCGTCGCATTTCCAAGCCTTTTGAACGTTTCTGGGCACCATCGGATTCATCATTCCGGCAGCGGTGCGACTGCTGCTTTTCGGGTTTTCATTGTCGATTAACGCAATCCGTTGCCCCCTTTTTTGCAATTCTAAGGCCAACGTAACACCGGCAATACCGGCACCAACTATCAAAAAATCGTAAGGGGTTGCTTCTTCCAACATAAATTGAGAACTTGCACGAAGTTACTACAATGAAAAAGAAAATTGCTTGGCTAATTGCGTTAGTTTCCCTAGTTCAAACCGGCTATTCACAAAAGACTTCCTTTCAAAAAGCCAATCAATTTTATGGAGAATTGGGAACGCAGCTGTTGTTTTGTCAGCTAGACGGCGACGGAGCCTCTGGCTATAATAAATTTGGCGTTCAACTTCAGGCCTTGGTAGGAATGTCTTTAAATACAAAAGAAGCCATTGAATTCAGCTTGGGCATTTCAGAACGCGGCTCCAGAAAAGGTACCGATCCCGAAGCCATGGATTTTAGAATATTTCATATCCGCCATCAGTGGCTAGAAACCGGGGTCTATTATGCGCGCTTTTACAAAGGCGTTTTGGCCCATGCCGGATTGAGAGGCACGTTTTTAATCGCTGCCGAAGAATCCGAAGGTTTCGATCCAAATATAGAAAAAGGCATGCGTAAATTGGGCGCTTTGGCCGAAATAGGACTGCGGTATCCCTTAAACGACCATTGGTCCATAGCCGCAAGTGCCACATACGGCGTTTTATCATTGTTAAAAAACGATAATAGCACGTTTTTGCCCAATACGATTTACCAATCTGCGGGACTGTTTTCGAATAATATCGGAATTGGTATTACTTTTACCCCATGATTTCGAACATCAAAACAAGCACCTTACTTTTTCTCTTTTTCTGGGGAAGCCAAAGCACGGCGCTAGCCCAACCTTACGGTCCCGAGAGGCAGAAAAAGCACATCGAAAACAGCATCACCCAATTTAAAATTTCAAAGATATTTAAGGTTATCAACGAACAGCTAATCGCATGGAACCAAGGCGATATGCAAGGGTATATGCAAGGATATTGGAATTCCGATTCGTTACAATTCATCACGAGCAAAGGCGTTACTTACGGGTACAACCAGGTACTGAGCAACTATGTGAAATCATATCCCACGAAAGAAAAAATGGGAAACTTATCGTTTGAAAACGTATCGGCAACATTCTTAGATCCCTTAGAACAAGTGGCGCAAGTAACCGGAAAATGGAAGGTACTACATGAAAATAAAACCTCGGAAGGCACCTTTTCTTTAATCGTGAAGTTTTTCGGCAGCGAACCCAGAATCATTATCGATCATACGTTCTAAAGATGCGTTTTTTACAAAAACATAAATGGCTTTTTGCACTTTTGACCTTGCAAGTGGCCATTCATTTGCCGTATATGAATCGCGTGGCCATGGGAAATCACGTTTGGCGACAGGTGAATACCTTAGCGGTTGCAAAGAACTATTACGAAAAGGATATGAATATTTTGTATCCGCGTATCGATAAAAATTACGGCACGAACGGCATTACCGGTCCGCAGTTCACCTCCTACGATTATTCGGTAGCCCTTATATATAAGGTATTCGGTTTTTCGGAAACCGCCCATCGCTGGTTCAGTTTATTGCTGTCGTTATGCGCAATTGCGGGCACTATTGCCATTATCCGCTTGTATCTGCCTCGCGGTGGAGCCCCTTATTGGGGTGGCTTGGCCCTGATAGGCATACCAGAGTTTTATTATTACAGCATTGCCGCGGTGCCCGATTTATTGGCCCTTGCCGCTATGGTTTGGGGCTGGTGGTGGTTTTATCGGTTTTTGAATCGTCCATCGGCGATGAATTTAATATTCACTATGCTTTTGCTCGCATTGGCAGGGATGACCAAGCTTATGTTTTTGGTGCCGGGTTTTGTTTTCTTGGGGGAAATTATCCGCCGAAAGGCTTGGAATTACAAAGAATTAGCTGGGTATAGCGCATTGGCGATTGGCGTTTTGGGGACTTCGGCTTGGTGGTATTTCTGGGCAAAATACCTTACCGATATGAATGGAATTAATGAATTTGTTCATGCCATCCGCTTTAAAGAATCGGTTTCTGCGGCACTTCAAGTATTAGTAAAGAATATGGGGATCGACACGGTCGAAACCTGGGTGGGGTATCCATTATTGATTCCGGTTTTTGGAGGATTGTTTTTTACACTGAAGCGGCATGCCCGTGATTTAAGGGTAATATTTACCTTGCTGTCGGCTCTCTTGTATTATGTGGTCATGCAACACCAATTGGAGCACCACGGATATTATATGGTACTTTTTGTACCTTTTATAGCCCTATCGGCGGCTTATTTTGTGCATGTGGTGCATGGGCGTTATAAGGCTTCCCCCGAGAAATTTTTTGGAATGTCGAAATGGCATATTTTCCTTGTTTTGGCCCCTATTTGGTCGGTTTTGCGCATGTCGCACAATTTCAATTTGGATAAACCGGGCATGCCGATTGCTTTTGTAGATTCGGAAAGCCGAGAAAAGATGCAGCAATTTAGCCAAGCTGAAGATTTGTGGATTGTAGGACCGGACCAATCGGGCTGTGTGTATTTTTATTATTTGGGCGCCAAGGGCTTTCCATGGTATAATTTACAGGATAAGAGCACGGAATTCAGTCGCTTTAAGTCGATGGGAGCCAAGGGAATCATCACCGATTCGGAATCTGAAGCACGGGAATTTTGCAGGAGAGAAAATCTCAAAATTGAGCAGGTACACCGCTATAAAAATTGGGTGTGGTTGAGATTTATTTAAAAATATTCTTGCTTGCATTGTTTTGAGAATTAGATTTGTGTATATTTGCAACCCGATTTGAAACGAAAATCATGAACTTAATAGTAAATAGCATCACTCAAGAAACGTTGCGTACGGATTTACCTGACTTTAAGGCGGGTGACCGTATCACAGTTTTTTATAAGATCAAAGAAGGTGCAAAAGAGCGTATTCAGCAATTCCAAGGAGACGTTTTGCAACGCCGTAATTCCGGTGTTAATGAAATGTTTACCGTTCGTAAAATCTCTAACGGAGTAGGAGTGGAGCGTATTTTCCCATTGCACAGTCCTTACATCGATAAAATCGAAATAAACCGCCATGGTAAAGTGCGTCGTGCACGTATCTTCTATTTGCGTGAGCAAATTGGTAAGAAAGCGCGTATCAAAGAACGTCGTATTAGATAATTCTTTAAGGTTTTACCTTTATAATATTTACTTTAAAAGTACGAAAAGGCCTCATTTGAGGCCTTTTTTGTGTGCATTCCATTTTAATGTACACTTTTTATTAAATTAACATAGGGTGTCTTAAACTTTAAGGGACCAAATGCGTCAAACTAATGTAATCGGTAACATATTTGTATAACCAAACGCCGAAAAATATGAGTTTGCCCGAACGTAATATTGTCAAAACCGAAATGCGCACCCCCGCCGTTAGCATCAACTTTCCTAAGTTGGACGAGGCGCAGTTGGTGTCGTATTTTCACAAACCTATATACACCGAAGACGCTTTTCGTGAGTTATTGCGTCGTTTTCAATCTAAGATTTATGCCTATGTGCGTAACATGCTGATATCCAGAGAAGATGCAGACGATGTTACCCAATTGGTATTTATAAAAGTATGGCAAAATTTGAGTTCCTTTCGTGGAGAAAGCAAGCTCGCCACATGGATATATCGAATAGCATCTAATGAGACCATTTCTTTTTTGAGAAAGAAAAGACCGGAGATTGATTTTGATGAAGCGCAATTGTTTATGGTAGAAACCTTGCAACAAGACGATTCCATATCGGAGCGCGAAATTGAGGCCAAACTTCAAAAAGCCTTGTGTTATTTGCCATTCAAACAGAAATTGGTGTTTGTATTGCGTTATTTCGAAGATTTAAGCTATGAAGACATTGCAGAATTGACACAAACGTCGGTAGGTGCTTTGAAGTCGAGCTACCATCATGCCGTTAAAAAAATCGAAATTTATTTGGGTGTTTTATAAGGAAAAGCCATGAATATTGAATTTTCAAAAATCAAATCGCCATTTCATCCTGATCATGATCACATGTCGGATTTGGCCATGCGCATCCAACGTAAAGTAGGAATAGAAGCTCAAGAGTTGTTCGAAAAGCCAGAATTGAAAGAACCGGTGATTCCCAGAAATCCGGTTCAATTGAGTGTAGAGTTTGGTAATTCTTATGTAGCGGAGTCTCCAGAAGATACCTACATCGAATCCGAAGCGATTGAACAAACAGCGGAAACCGAAATAGCAGAGCAAGAGGCTGCTTCTAGCGAGTTAGAGGAAAGCAAAGCCCTTGAAGAAGCCACTATAGATTCTTCATTGGCTGATGTGCGCGAATCAGAACTTCAGTCAATACAAGAGAAAGACGAGCGAGCCAGATTCAATCAAAATTCCCAACAGAATGAAGTTTTAATTGAATCACCGAACAATTTACCGTTACAAACACCCGAAGAAGTTAAATCGCCCGAAGAAATAGAGTCAGAGAAAATACGTTCTGCTGAAGTAGAGCGCAAACGAGCCGAAGCAGCGGCTAGATATGCCGCCTTATTGGATGAATCACGAGCGGATTATGTGCCGGTTGCTGCCTCTAATACAGAGCCTGAAAAAGAAGGACTTCCCTGGGCGAGTATACTTGGAGTGGTGGCTTCGCTTGCGGCAATTGCCACCGCTTGGTGGGTGTGGAGCTTAATACAGGCGCCTATGAGTGTAGAGCAAATGGCAGAAAGCAGTCGACAGATACCTGTTACTCAAGTAGTAGAACCGGTTCCTGTAGCTGCAGCAACGGACAATAGCGTGTCGTTTGATAATTTACCGGCAGAGGCCCAAATAATTGCTGATGTGATGGAAGAAGGAGAGGTTGGAGTAGGATCAATGCAAACTCCCAAATTATCGCATTTTACACAGATGGATGAACAATCGAAAGTCAGCATGGTAGAGCTCGAAAACAAGGGACTTCTGATAATGGAACTCGAAGATGAAATTTTTGAGGATCAATGGCTATGAAAAAAAGTATATTAATATTGGGTTTCTTGCTGCTTCAAAGTGCGCTGTTTTCACAAAGCTTTGATAGCGATAATGTAGAGAAGTTAGAAGCCGTTAAAGAGTATAGAAATGAGTTGCTGAAAGCCAAATTAGAATTGAGCGATAAAGAACTAGAGACTTTTTTACCTATATATAATGAGCATCAGCTGGCTTTACGCACGGCTAAACGCAGTTTTCGTCGAAAATGGTATACCAAAGATGTCGATAATCTCAACACGGAAGAAGCCAAAGAGTACTTTAACGATGCTTTGGCCTTGCAGCAAAAAGAACACGACCTTCTCAACGAATTCGGTCCCAAAGTAGCCGAAGTTATTGGGTGGTCCAAAACGGTAAAAGTAAAGAAAGTAGAAAGAGAAATTAAGCCGCTATTGTTAGAAAAAGCCAATGCGTTAAAAATTGAGAAAAAACGCAAATCCCCACGAAAAAGCCCCGCTAAGGCGAAATCCAATACTCGCAAACCTTAAGATTGTTGCAATGTTAAATCATTGTTAACAATCAATCCGTTTCAGGCCCGAATTTATTTCGGGCCTTTCTTTTTCAAAAGAAATAAACAGGCTGATTAGATGGGTGTTGAGGGATATATTGCACCCTATACATGGGGTTCATGACGTACTTCTGACACGAAGTGGCAATTTACCAAATAATGAAATCAGGGTTATTTCGTTTCTACAATAACAAAAGCGCTTGTTTAAAAGTCCCCACGGGGTTATTATTGCAACATTTTAAAAACAATCTGTACAATGAGTAATCAGAAAAACACCAAGAAGTCAGGAAGGAACCTATTCGCCGCTTATTTTGCTGGTGCATCCATCCTAGTAGCCCTATTAACGGGTGTCGTAATTTTTATGTTCATCATGGGTAATCCCGAGAATTTTGAAGGTGCTGGTTTGAAGCCCGAAGAAATTGTTGAAAAAGGACATCCAAAGAACATTTTAGGTATCATTCACCGTGGAGGCGTTATCGTACCCTTGCTTTTGGCTGTAAACATTACCGTAATTATCGTGAGTATTGAGCGTTTCATTACTTTGTCTGCAGCTGCAGGTAAAGGCAACGCAAGTGAGTTCGTTCACAAAATGCAGGCTTTATTGTCTAATAACGATTTAGACGGTGCGATCAAAGCATGTGATGCACAACAAGGTTCTTTGGCAAACGTAGTAAAGAGTGGTTTAACTCGTTATAAAATTGTAAAAGGAAACGATTCATTGAATCGCGACGAGAAGAAAGCCGCCATCGAAAAAGAATTGGAAGAAGCAACCAGCCTAGAATTGCCTATGCTTTCTCGTAACTTGGTAGTAGTTTCTACTTGTGCTTCGGTAGGTACGCTTATCGGTTTGATTGGAACGGTATTTGGTATGATTCGTGCGTTCGCAGCCTTGGCAAATGCCGGTGCTCCTGATACAGCGGCTCTTGCAACAGGTATCTCTGAGGCGTTGGTAAACACCGCTTTTGGTATCATTGCATCAACCTTAGCGATTATTTCCTACAACTATTTCACCAACCGTATTGACGGTATGACGCATTCAATGGACGAAGCTGGATACTCTATCGTATCTAACTTCCAAGCCAATGCGGCTTAATAAAAAGGTCATTTACCTTTTACTAGTTACACGTATTAAAAGAAAAACAATAAGACATGCCTAAAGTAAAAATGCCTCGTTCAACCCCTGCTTTGGATATGACTCCAATGGTAGACTTGGCGTTTCTTTTGGTAACGTTCTTTATGTTAACTTCAAGTTTCCGTGCCCCTGAACCCATCATTTTAGATCCTCCATCATCAACCACCGAACAACAAATACCTAAGCAGGTATTCTTGATCATGATAGATGAAGAGGGCCGCGCTTTTGTAGATGTTACTAATGCAGCGGTAAAATCTAAAGTGCTTAAGAAAATGATGGCCCAGTTCAAAACGGGCGGACTTTCAGAAGAAGACATCAATAAATTTGCAGGCGTTGGTCCTGTCGGTTTAAAGATGGCTGAAATTCCCACGTTCATGGAACTTGAATCAACAGAAAGAACTTCATATGAACAAGGTGGAGTTCCCTATGATACTGCCGCGAGCAAGATCAAAAACAGCGAACTTTACTACTGGGCATATTTTACCAAAATTGAAGCGCACAACGATTACAAAGAGCGCGAAGAAGAGGCCAAATTAAGGAATATGGAATTTGATAAATCGAATTATATTCAGTTCTCGATCAAAGCGGCTCGTAACGCTAAATGGGACAAAATTCAATATATCATTGATGTATTCCGTGAAGCAAAAGTTAAAGAATTTCAGATGATAACGGGCTTGGAGAGTGCCCCTGAAAGTTAATATTCAATCACTATGGCAGAAATACAACAAAGCGGCGGCGGTGGCGATAGTAAAAAAAGAGCCAAAAAGCAAAGTACCAGAGTCGATATGACTCCTTTGGTTGACTTAGCCTTTTTGCTCTTGACGTTCTTCGTTTTGACCTCTACCTTTTCTAAGCCTAAGGTTTTAAGGATGATCTTCCCCGAAAAACTCGAGAAAGACAATCCAAATGTGAAACCTCCGGAAATTAAAGACGGTCTTACTATACTGCTTACCGCTAACGACAATATCTTTTACTATACAGGTGCCTTAAATAAAGAAACGGAGCTTATCAGAACCGATTACACAAAAAACGGTTTGAGAAAGCTCTTGGTTGAAAAAAATGCGCCCTTGATAGAAAAATTGAAGAAGTTGCAACTCGAACTTGCCGACGTAAAAGAAGGCGATACCGCTTCACGTAACCGCATCGAGAAACAAGCGAAAGACGAACAAATGCTTTCAAAGTTAGTCGTGTTAGTAAAACACGATAAAGATGCTACCTACGAAAACGTTATCGACGTAGTCGATGAGTTCCTGATTACGCAAGTAGCCAAATATTTCGTAGTGGATCCCGGTTTAGATCCCATCGAATCTGCAAAAATTCAAGAGCAATTAAACGACTAAAGCTATGGAAGAAAACGCATTATCAAAAGTATTCAACCGCTGGGATTTGCCTGATGCACAGTCGCGGTTAGATCTGGTTTTTGAAAAACGTTTCAAAGACTATGGCGCCTACCAAGTTCGCTTAATGTTTAGAAAGTCGCAAGCCATTGCTACTTTGGCAGCTTGTGCTTTGGCTATTCTATTTGCCTCAACCCCTCGTATCATTGCCGCTCTGTCAAAAGAAGAGGTAAAGGAACGCAAAACCATCAAAATCGTAACCAATTTGGATGATATTGAGTCTCCCATCGAGGAAGAGGAAGAAAAGCCTAAAGAACCCCCAAAATTACAGGAACCAGAGCCCGTTGCACAACAGGCCTATGTGGCTCCTAAAATTAATCCAGATGCCGAAGAAGATGCCCCAATCAATCCTCCCGATGTGGTTTCTAATACAGGCGTGAAAGATGTTCAAGGTATCACAGATCCTACAGCTCCTGATTTGGGCGGAGATAACAATCAAGGTCCGATCAAAGGAGGCGATGAAGGTCCAACAGCCAACGTAGCGGTTAAGGCAAGTTTTCCGGGTGGAGAATCGGCATTCCGCGAATACGTGGGTAACGAATTCCAATATCCTGTGCGCTGTCAAGACGAGGGTATCAATGGTTCGGTAGTATTGCGTTTCGTAGTAGACGGTTCGGGTAGAATATCACGAGTTACCGCTATCGAAGAAACCAAAAGCTGTCCTGAATTTACAGAAGAAGCCATCCGCGTTCTTAAACGTTCGCCAAGATGGATTCCAGGTCAAAACAAAGGCCGTTTCGTTGTCTCTTGGCGCGAAATACCCATACGCTTGACCGTAGAATAAAATTGTACATTCCATTGTTTTAAACGGCCGTTTCCAAAAGAAATGGCCGTTTTTTATGGCTTAAAACGTACCTTTGTTTACAGTGAGTGATATCATTTCTATAGCGAATTTAACCCTTTCCACTTCCCAACAAACGCTGTTGCAACTTCCCGAATTTCGATCGAAATTAGGAGAAGTACACGCCGTACTAGGTGAAAGTGGCAGTGGGAAATCCCTGCTTTTGAAATGTTTAATAGGACTATTACCACCAAATATTACGGCAAAGGGTGATATTCAAGTTCAAATTCCCGGTTTTGATATCACTGAATTAAATCAGTGGACCCCCAAAGATTGGTATCGAATTAGAGGCAAACAAATCGGCATGGTTTTTCAAGAACCTCTGAGTGCGTTAAATCCCCAAATGACCTGCGGGGCACAACTCCAAGAAGCATGGGATATTCATGCCGCTCCCTCCGATACAAATTCTAAATCTGAAATACGCGAGCGACTTTCCGATGTAGGACTGGGCGCCGATGTAGACCGGGTATTGTCGTCGTATCCGCATCAGTTAAGCGGCGGACAGCGACAAAGGGTCGTCATTGCGATGGCTACTCTGCATAAACCTCAGATTATATTGGCAGATGAGCCTACCACCGCCTTAGATTTCTTTTCTCGAAAAAAAGTCCTAAACGACCTGGTTAATGTGATACGTAAATTCAATGCTACCCTTATTTGGGTTACCCATGAGTTAGAAGTAGTAGCCGAATATGCCGATCGAATTACCGTGCTTAGAAAAGGACAACTCATTCAAACAGGAAGCACGCAAGACGTTCTGCAAACTTCCCCTCATGAATATGTTCAGGCCTTATTAAATGCCATTCCCAAAAGAAAATTGGAGGTATGTAGTTTTGGTCCTCCCGCACTTGAAATACACGAATTAGGCAAGCAGTATCCCAATAAAACCCAAGCCCTACAACATTTCAATGCCCATCTAGCGCCCGGTGAAACTTTAGCCGTAATTGGTACTTCGGGCTCAGGCAAGTCTACGCTGGCCAAATTATTAGTAGCCCTTGAATCGCCCAGTAGCGGTCAAATTACCTTAAACGGACATCCCTTATCGAAAATACCCCCAACGGGCATTCAAATGGTCTTTCAAGATCCCTTTTCCTCCCTCAATAAAAGACATACCGCTTTAGATGCCATGTTAGAGGTGAGAAAAGTATGCTTTCCCAATGAAACAAAAATTGAACGATTAGAAAGGGTAGGGCAAGGTTTGAAAGAGGTAGCTTTAGATGCCGAATTGTGGAATAAGCGACCTACTCAGATGAGCGGCGGACAGCGACAGCGTCTATGTATTGCAAAAGCCTTAGCCTCAAATCCCAAAATACTCATACTCGATGAAGCCGTTGCGGCTTTAGACCCTCTGGTTCAAGAACAAG
The DNA here is from genome assembly GCA_965659745.1 of Bacteroidia bacterium. GTDB lineage: Bacteria > Bacteroidota > Bacteroidia > NS11-12g > UBA955 > VMCP01. The sequence goes on along the minus strand of CBFHXF010000033.1, from coordinate 8,727 downwards.
TGCTCGATTTGTTGCGAAAAATTCAAAAAGAAAGATCATTGATATTTGTATTTATCACACACGATTTGGCCGTTGCCAGTCATGTAGCCGATAAAATGGTTTTTTTAGAACGCGGCGAAATCAAGCCTATTCCCGAGGAATGGCTGCATCATATGCCGCAATGACACCCTCGACGAACTGTGGATATCCCACTTGGGCACTTGCGTCAATAGTTGTATTTTTGAACTATGCGTAGCCTCATTTTAATTGCTGCTTTATTTTCGTTTTCCAATTTGTGGTCCCAAACGCCCCTGAAGGTAATCCACACCGTAAAAAAAGGAGAAACCTTATATAAGATTTCACGCGATTACGAGATGACGGTTTCACAACTTAGAGAATTAAATCCTCAAGTTGAAATTCTGCAACCCGGAATGAAGTTGAACGTAGTCAAAAAACTCGATGTACAATCGCGCCAAACCACCTTTGTAGAACATACGGTAAAAAAGGGCGAAACCCTATACCGCATTTCTCAAAAGTACAAAGTTAAAGTGAGTGAAATAAGAGATGCTAATGGGCTGTTAGATAATAAAATATCGATCGGACAAACCCTTAAAATACCCACTGGAGAAACCATTGCAGCAGAATCTCCCAAAGATTCAGATAAAACTTCCAATGCGAACAACGGCATCCTTCAAAATCAAAAGTCGGCCGTTTTAGAAAAAGTAAAACAAGAGATAAGTTCGGAAACTAATCCAGAAATTAAAGGTGGCATTATTGAAAAACGCAGCGGCTCTACCAAAACCGAGTATATAGCGAAGAACGAAGTTAAAAAGGCGCAATTATTAGATACATCGGCGGCCAATACCGCTCAATTGGCAAACAAAGCCTTTGTTTGGATAGCCGGTTTGCCCGCCAATCAAGTTATTTGTATTACCAATGCCCGCTCTGAGCAAATGGCCTATGCGCTCAATCAAGTAAAGCGCGAAAAACAAAATAGCGACATTCTCATTTTAACCCCTTTTATGGCAGAAAAGTTGGGAGTATCATCGCCTGCTACCGAACTGAAAATTCAGTATGTGGTTCCCAAGCCCTAAAATCCAACAAACGCTTTATTATAGCGCTTTTTTAATCGCTGCAGCCGGTATTCACATATCGCCGGCTTTGGCCTCTATTGGCGTGATTATCATGATTGTAATGGGCTTTTTTTCCCTCTCGGGGGAAGCCCAAGAACGCCGTATAATCCGTTTGCAGATGGCGTTCGGGGGATTGGCTGTCTTCCTTTTTGCGATGGATTGCGTGTCGGGAACATCCCCAAGCAAAGCCTGGAGTGCGTTGCAGGTAATGCTGCCCTGGTTTTTCCTGCCTGTGATCATGAAAGGAGCGCAAAAGTTAACCGTTAGACCCGATGTGATTTTTTTGGTCTTGGCCATTCCATTATGTTGGATTGCCGGTGCTTCATTGTTGAATTACCTCCGAGATTTTGATTTTTTGTCGCAAATGGTATTAGAATCAAAACCATTGCCTCTTTACACCGATGTATATCATATAGAGTTTAGTCTGCTCATTACAGTGGTATTACTGGGTATGACGTTTTATTTCCCTCAAATAAAAAATAGTCCATATAAAATACACCTATACGTAGTGTACGCCTTGCTTTTTCTTGCCTTGCACATGATTTCAGCCAGAACAGGCTTGCTCGGTTATTGGCTGGGAATCTCGATTTGGGTATGGTCACTATTGAAATCCAAAGATTCATTGCGAAAAGTAAATCCTTGGGTAGCGATCGGCAGCGTATTGGCCGTTTTAGTTTTGTTGGTACAAATTCCAAGTTTGAAAAATCGCATTGTAAATACCGGTGAAGATTTGAATGCCCTTTTTAATGGAGGAAATCTCAATCATAAAAGCATCGGACAGAGGGTAGAGGCATGGAAAGCCACGGGCGGAATCATAAAAGAATCGCATAATTTTTGGACAGGGGTAGGAACAGCCCAATTCGATGCGCAATTACAAGAATCGTACGAAAGGCAAAAAACATCACTTTTCGTAAGCAATCGGATAGGTCCACATAATCAAATTTTACAATGGATGGCAACCTACGGGGTGTTTGCTGCGATAGCTTGGTTTGCGTTGATTATAGCGCTTCTATTGCATCAATTAGGGCCTGTAGCAGCGCTTATGATAGGGCTTCCGTTGTGGGCGGCATCGATATTCGAAAGCATTGCACAGCGGCAAGCAGGAACTTTGGCCGTGGTAATAGGCCTGGTTGTTTTCCAATTAGTGCAACACCAAAGAGAAAATATTAAAAAGATTTCTCCAATTAATTGAGTTTTTAAACATTTTTCGTATATTTGCAACCCCAAAAACTATGTCTAGAGTTTGTGATTTAACCGGCAAAAAGGCTTTAAAAGGAAACCGTGTTTCTCACTCGAATAAGAAAACGAAGCGTAGATTCTATCCGAATCTTCAGACTAAGAAGTTCTTTATCGAGGAAACAGGTGAGTGGATTACATTGAAGGTATCCGCTTCGACGATTAAAACCATCGATAAAAAAGGCGTATCCGCGTGTTTAAACAATTTGTTCAAGAAAGGTAAGATCTAAGAGATGGCAAAAAAAGGCAATCGCGTACAGGTTATATTGGAATGCACTGAGCAAAAAGGCAGTGGTGTTCCCGGCATGAGCCGATACATAACAACCAAAAACAAGAAAAACACTCCTGAAAGAATTGAATTGAAAAAGTTCAATCCTTACATGCGTAAAGTAACCGTTCATAAAGAAATTAAGTAATGGCAAAGAAGGTAGTAGCAACACTAAAAAAAGAAGGTGGCGTAGAAATGGTAAAAGTTATCCGTACCATCAAATCACCTAAGTCCGGTGCTTACACATTCCGCGAAGAAATCGTTACCGCTGATCGTGTTCAAGAAGTACTTGGTAAAAAATAATGAATTTTTTTATCCATTAAAGCCCCAAAACGGGGCTTTTTTTGTTTATACCTAATCAAATCCTATGTTTAGCTGGTTCAAAAAGAAATCCAAAGCAAGTCCCGACGACCTTACCGCCACCCGTGAGGCCCTGAAACAAACGCGTAGCAGTTTGTTGTCGAAAATTGGACTCATCCTTACCGGGAAAAGTAAGATCGATGCCGATGTGCTCGAAGAACTTGAAGAAGCTTTGTTGACTTCCGACGTTGGATTTGAAACCACCGAAACCATAATTGATGCCCTTAAGCACAGAGCCAAAAATACCGGCTTTGAAAATCCATCCGATATCAATCAATGGCTCGCCGAAATCGTAGATCAATTGATGCCCGATGTGCAACTACCCGTTGCTGAATCCTTCGATTTATCTGCCCATAAAAAACCCTATGTGGTGCTTGTAGTGGGCGTGAATGGAGTGGGCAAAACCACCACTATTGGCAAAATGGCCTTTCAATATGCCCAAAATGGCAATAAAGTAATATTGGGAGCCGCTGATACGTTTAGGGCTGCAGCTGTAGATCAATTGGGTATTTGGAAAGACCGTGCCGGCGTGGAAATCGTAAGCCATGGCATGAATGCCGATCCAGCCGCAGTGGCCTACGACGCCGTTAAAAAAGGAGTAGAAACCCAAGCCGATGTGGTGATTATTGATACCGCGGGTCGACTCCATAATAAAGTGGGATTGATGAATGAACTTTCAAAAATCAAACGCGTAATCCAAAAATTCAAAGAAGATGCGCCCGATGAAATATTGTTAGTAGTAGATGCCACTACCGGACAGAACGCATTCGAACAAGCAAAAGCATTTACACAAGCCACGCAAGTAAATACATTGGCCGTGACCAAACTCGATGGTACCGCTAAAGGTGGGGTGCTCATAGGAGTTAGTCATACCTTTAACATACCTGTTAAATATATGGGACTGGGCGAACAAGCCGCCGATTTGAAGCTATTTGATAAACCCGCATTTATTTCCTCTATATTTTCTGCATAAAAAAGAAATTCCAACAAATCCCTGAAGTGAAATATAAGTGGTGCACTTCATAATTTTTAGAATGAAAACTAAATTTGCCCAACGCTCTAAAGTAAATGTAATTACCGCACCTCACAATTCTTAGAATGAAAACCAAATTCGCCAAAATCCCTAAAGTAAACGTAATTACCTTAGGCTGTAGTAAAAATACCGTCGATTCTGAAGTGTTAATGGCCCAATTAAAGGCCAATAAATTCGATGTGAAACACGAAAGCACCAACGACGATGCCGATATCGTAATCATCAATACCTGCGGTTTTATCGACAATGCAAAGGAAGAAAGTATCAATACCATACTTGAATATGCCGAAGCTAAAAATCAAGGCAAACTTGAAAAACTCATTGTTACAGGCTGTCTTTCGCATCGCTATAAAGACGATTTGCAAGCCGATATTCCAGAAGTCGATCAATGGTTCGGTACCCTAGAATTGCCGCAATTGCTTCGAAGTGTGGGCGCCGACTACAAACACGAATTGCTCGGCGAACGCATGCAAACGACCCCCAAGCACTACGCCTATCTTAAAATATCAGAGGGTTGTAACCGCCCTTGTTCCTTTTGTGCCATTCCCCTCATGCGAGGACAACACGTTTCTAAACCCATCGAGCAATTGGTGAAGGAAGTAAAAGGCCTAGTGGCCAACGGCACCAAAGAAATCATGCTTATTGCACAAGATGCTACCTATTATGGTTTAGATATCTATGGCGAACGTAAGTTGGCTGATTTGATGAAATATTTAAGCGATGTTGAAGGACTCGAATGGATGCGCTTACATTATGCCTATCCTTCACAGTTCCCCATGGATGTGCTCGATGTAATGGCCGAAAGGGCTAATATTTGCAAGTATTTGGATATGCCCATACAGCATATTACCGATCGGGTTCTGAAATCCATGCGACGTGGAATTACCAAGCGACGTACCCTAGAGCTCGTGCAGGAAATACGCAGCAGAGTGCCTGGAATCGCCATGAGAACAACCATGTTAGTGGGTCACCCAGGGGAAGAAGAAGAGGATGTAGTAGAAATGCTCGATGCCTTGGCTCAAATGAAGTTCGAACGCTTGGGAGTGTTTACCTATTCACACGAAGACAATACCCATGCACACACCCTGCCTGATATTTTAAGTCAGGAGGAAAAGCAAAATCGTGCGAACAGGGTTATGGAACAACAAATGGACATCAGTTGGCAATTCAATCAAAGTTTGGTTGGGACTACCCAAAAGGTGTTGTTTGATAGGTTGGAAGGCGAACATTTTGTGGGTAGAACCCAATTCGACAGTCCAGAAGTAGATAATGAAGTGTGGATTCCCGTAAACCAAAATTACGTGAGGATGGGCGACTTTGCCGACGTTAAAATCACAGAAGCATCGCATTACGACTTGAAAGGAGAACTGTAATGTCGATACAATTCTCAGATATCCCCGCAGGTTTACTCTCAAGCCCTATTTCTCATCTTTTACAAGGCAATTATGCAAATTTGTACCCGCGCTTTGGAAGCGATTCCATAAATGAAGTACATAAAGAATTAGCGGAAGCTTGGGGAACTGAAGAACGAAATCAATTAGTTTTGGTGCTTAAGCAGCAACATAAGTCACTTACGTTAACGTCCAAACAACAGGCCAACTTAATTGCATTGGAAACAAACGATGGATTTACCGTAGTTACCGGACAACAAATCCATCCTTTTTTAGGTCCCGCTTTTGTTTGGGCCAAAGTAAAAACCACCATTTTAAAAGCGCATGAACTCTCTGAGAAATTAGGTAAAACCGTGGTTCCCATATTTTGGATGGCCACGGAAGATCATGATTTCGACGAAATAGCACGCGTGCCTTTTTTAGGCAAAGAATATATCTGGGAAACCCCATCGGGTGGACCTGTAGGAAATCTATATACGGAGGGCATTGCACATATCTTGCTTAAAATGCAGAAAGATTTCCAATCCGATGTGCGCGTAATGGATTTTTTGAAGCAATTTGAAGGGATCTATCAAAACGGAATTACCCTAAGTGATGCATCTCGATTGTTGATTCATCGCATATTCGGAGAAGAAGGATTGTTAATTGTTGATCCTAATCAAGTAGAATGGAAGCGCCAAACAAAAGACATTTGGCTCCGTGAATTAAGCGAAGAACCCCATACGGCTTTGCTAGAACAATCTCAGTTAATGAAAGAAGTGGGATTGAAGCCACCGATTACGCCGCGGCACACGTCTATGTTTTATTATGGAGATGGACAGCGTTTACGGATAGATCGAATCGATTCGGGGCGTTTTCAAACGGCGAATTCAGCATTTGAATGGACCCTAGAAGACTTACAAGTAGAAATCAACGAGTTTCCGGAGCGCTTTTCTGCCAATGCCTTATTGCGTCCGGCTTACCAACAGCGCATCCTGCCCAATCTGCTGTATATCGGAGGTCCAGCCGAATGCATTTATTGGTTGCAAGTTCCGGCTTTGATACGGGTACACAACGGAATCGTGCCCGCATTACAATTGCGATTGCTCATGCACTTGAGTATGCCCGCTATTGAGAAAAAAATAACGGGTTTTTCATGGCCAAAAGAAGATTGGTTTTTGCCAGAAATCGAACTAGTGGAAAAACTCATGTTGCAAGAATACGGAAACCTATCGCTTACACAGCAAATACCTCTTTTAAAAGCACAGTTTGAGCAGATTTGGGAATCCTTATATCAAATCAAACACCCTAAATTAAAGGAAATCAAGAAAGAACATGAAGGGGTCATTCGTTCTTTACAACATACCGCAGATGATTTTATGAAAGAAGGTTTTGATGCGCATATAGCCCCTAAAATCAAGCAATTAAAATCGCTCAAAAGCACGGTTTTTAATGAAAAATCCCCTCAGGAGCGTACCTTGTTTTGGATGGAATGGGTGTTTAAATTAGGAGGGTTTCCTCAGGTCGATAAACTCCAAGGTGCTTATTTGTGGTTGACCTCCAATTAGTTGTCAGCTTTTAGCAATAAGTAAATCATTTTTTCGCAATATTCTAACTATATTTATGCCCAAATGAATTGGGACTTAAAGCATAATTTTTCGGCATCGATAGTGGTGTTCTTAGTGGCTTTACCCTTGTGTATGGGGGTGGCAATGGCTTCTGGTGGTACCGTAATACAAGGTATTATGGCGGGGGTAATAGGAGGATTGGTGGTGGGGGCACTAAGCGGTTCTCATGTGAGTGTTTCGGGTCCGGCTGCCGGTCTAATTGTAATCGTAGAAAATGCCTTTACCGATATAAAAGCATTTGATTCCCTGCATTTTATGGAAATATTCGCATTAGCGGTATTGATTTCGGGTGTCTTTCAGCTGATTCTCGCTATTTTAAAATTGGGCAGTATCGCCGATTTTATTCCCGTTTCGGTAATCAAGGGTATGTTGGCGGCTATTGGGATTATGCTTATTTTAAAGCAATTTCCTCATTTAGTGGGATACGATAGAGATGCCTTTGGAGAGGCAAAATTCATCCAAAAAGACGGACATAACACCTTTTCGGAACTCTATTACGCCATAAAATCTCCCACAGCCTTAGCCGTAATCATTGGCTTCTTAGGGATTTTTATTCAGCTGTTCTATGATTTCGATTTTATGAAAAAGGCAAAATGGAAAACCTATGTGCCCGCCCCCTTGTTAGTGGTAGCGTTTGGCATAATCATTAATAATGCCGCCATTTCCTTTATTCCAGAATGGGCGATCCAACGGAGTCATATGGTAAACATTCCTATTTTCTCAGAATCCGGTAATATAGTGGAGTCGATGAAAGGGCTTTTTGGATCCTTTTACTTTCCATATTGGCAAGCCATACAATATGGCTTTGTATGGAAACTAGCGGCCTTAATTGCCGTGATAGCCAGTGTAGAATCGCTGCTATCTTTAGAAGCTGGGGATAAAATAGATCCACTAAAGCGCAGTTCAAATCCCAATCGCGAGTTATGGGCACAAGGCGCGGGTAACATAATAGCGGGTTTCATTGGGGCCCTTCCCGTAACGGCCGTAATTGTGAGAACTTCCGCGAATGTAAACGCCGGTTCAACCAATCGTACTTCCGCAGTTTTACATGGTTTGTGGTTATTACTCTTTGTGGTTTTAGCCCCCAAACTCATTAACCAAATACCCCTTTCTGCGCTGGCATCGGTATTGATATTTGTGGGTTACAAATTGGCAAAGCCCTCTCTGTTTAAAGAACAATATCAACGCGGTTGGAATGCCATCATTCCCTTTGTTATTACCATTATTGCAATACTTTTGAGCGATTTATTGATCGGCATTTTAGTGGGCATACTGGTGGGTTATATTTTTATTTTAAGAACCAATTATGTAGATGCGGTAACCGTAGTGCACGAAGGCGAGGCCTATTTGGTGCGCTTTCACAGTCAAACCAGTTTCATGAATAAAGCATTGGTTAAAAAAAGAATTTCGAGCATACCCCCAAAGGGTTCTGTAATTTTCGACTTCTCCAATAATTCATTCATTGATACCGATATTATCGATATGATTGGCGATTATTGTGAATTTGCCGAGCGCCAACAGATAACCGTTGAAATGAAATTTCACGATGATGTTCAGAAAAATCGCATTTTAACCCGCTTATAACATGAAAGAAAAAGACAAACTTTTCTTGAGCAATAAAGCTTGGGCCAAAGAAAAACAAAAGAGTGATCCTGAATATTTCCAGAAGCTGGCAAAAGACCAAGCTCCGAATTATTTGTGGATAGGATGCTCCGATTCG
>CBFHXF010000032.1:0-22528 GCA_965659745.1 Bacteroidia bacterium | reverse complement strand
CTGATTCTAAAATTTGTGCTTAAATCTGCACAAAATAAAATGATACTACAAAATATCATAATTCTGTTACCTTTAATCTTAGACAACATTAAAACGTGATCCGTTGCTTGAGTAAATTTTCTTGTAAAACAGATGTGTGATGTGGGCGGGAAAAAAGCGGCCCGTTACCCCTAAATAGATCCAATTTGATCAAATCCAATAATTTGTAGATTTTCTCGAAACTGATTTTCCTTACCGCCGTAAATAAGAATGTTTTCTTGGTTTCCCGCAAATTGTTGAAATTTCATTAACGATTGGAATTGGCTTTTTTGTAAGGTAAGTCCTGATTTGATTTCTATTGCTTTGAATTGTTGATTTTGCTCTATCAATAAGTCAACTTCCAAACCACTCGAATCTCTCCAAAAATAATGTTTTTCGTGTGTTTTGAAATTTAATGCATGTTTTAGCCTTTCCAAGATGATGAAATTTTCAAAGATTTGTCCTTTGGCAAAATGTAAATTTAAATCGTTTGAGTTTTGTATTCCCAAGAGATAAGAGAGCAACCCGGTATCGTAAAAATATATTTTGGGACTTTTAGTTAAACGTTTATTGAAATTTTTATGATAAGGCTGCAACCTAAAAGCAATGAACGACGCTTCCAATAAGTTGAACCATGAGTTAATAGTTTTATTGTCAAGCCCAAGTTCATTACCTAAGCTACTCTGGTTGAAAAGTTGGCCTACGCGCCCCGCTAATAATTTAATGAACTTTTGGAAAGTGTCTAAATTCATGATGTTCTTGATAAGTCTCACATCTCGTTCTACATAGGTTTTTAAATAGTTATCATAGTAGCTGTGATTTTCAATTTCATTCATCCACTTTCTCGGATATGAACCCTCCAAAGCGTACTTTTCCCAATCGTTGAAAATAAAATTACCTGCTTGTAATTCAGTAAGAGAAAAGGGCAATAGATTGAAGAGAGCAACCCTTCCGGCAAGCGATTGTGTTATTTGTTCTATAAGTAAAAAGTTTTGCGAACCTGTTAAAATATAGGCACCATTGGCTTGAATTTCATCGGTATGCACTTGAAGGTAGGATAGCAATTCGGGTACATATTGAATTTCATCAATAATGATGTTTTTTGAGTAGGTTTTTAAAAATCCTTTAGGATCGGTTTTAGCAAACTCGCGCGAGGAAAGGTCCTCCAAGTTTACATAGGTAAACTCGGGTTTGATTATTTTGCACAAGGTTGTTTTCCCCGATTGTCTGGGTCCAGTTATAGTAATTATCGGATATTGACTGAGTGCGGTTATGATTTTCGGTGCTATTTCCCTTGGCAATGGCTTCATTTTGTAAATTTAGGAATCGGATTCCTAAATTGCAAAAATAAAAATATTCCTGAAATATGTGGCGAATAAATTGGGTTTTCACCGCATACGCAAATAGATGTATGTTACGATTTTTTGCCAAACGCCTGTTATACCTTCCTGCTTCTCTCGTCAGTGTTTTTTCTGTCAAGGTTATCGTTGTATTTCATTTATCCGCTTTTGCAATTTGGTCAGGCTGTTTATGAGTTCATCAAAATCTAATGGGTTACCGTAAATCATACTCCCTTTCATTTGTTGGTAGTCTGCTTCCCACATTTTCAAAATGGAATCGGGTGGAATAAATTGGATATTTGCAGGATTATGTTTTGAATAATCAATCCCTGAAATAGCAGTGAATTTACTGCGATGTTTTACAATTGTGTTGTATAGTTCTGTGTCTCGCAACGCGATTTCTGCATATTCAGTTTGACATAGTCTTTCAATGTCGTAAAGGTGTCTGCTAAGACGTTCAACTCGTATTTTGCCAAACGGTTTCTGAAATTCTTCGTGCAATAAAAATATCTTCTCTAAAAATGTCCGTTCTGGATTTACAACGGGAATAGTAATTGGTTTGTCTGTAAAAGGAAGATCTGGGAATATTTTAGAAATAAATGTACCGAAAGACTTTTGCGTAAACGGTTCTCTCAATGAGCGACTGCCAATTTCAACCAGAATTCCTGGTTTTAAATAACTGTCCGTTTCGGTTAGTTTGTTGTAATAGATTTCAATAATCAAAGGATCTTGGTCGTGATTTTCTACTTCACGAGGTTTTACGATTACCTCTTTGAAGCCCAATTCGACAAATTTATTTTTCAATTCTTCGGTAAAAACTTCCGAGATAAATTGAAATGATTTTCTTCGAAGTTTTCTGATTTCACCTTTTGTGAGTTCGCCCGAAAAACCAAGAAATTCTCTATCTAATGTCAAATCAATATCTTCTGAAAATCTGTGTATTACGTTCCAACCTTTACTTAATGAAGTTCCGCCTTTAAAAATTAGGGCATTTGCACATTTCATTGAAAAGATTATTGACAATGTGTGAACTACCCACCAATCTTTTTCGGCAGATGATGAGGAAGGCAAACCAATTTGTCGGCTTGTTTCTGCGAACAATCTGATTTTAGTTTCATCGGGTAGTTGAATCCACTCCCGTAAATGTGTAAACTTATTCATTGTCAGTTATTAATTTTCTAATCCAAACAGGTGCTAATTGCAAATCGTGTTGCAAGTGTTTTGGATTTTCGTTTTTCAAAACCTTCTTTATCTGTTTTATTTCCTCGGCTGTTGCTTGGTCTTTGCCGATTGTCCGCAATGCCTGAATTGCCAATGTGCTGATTTCGCCAACAAATGCCAAGTTTTTAGAACTCGCTTTTTTAAAAGTAATGGTTTGTTTCCCGATTTTTATTTTTCGTGCCGAAGTGTCGGAATAATAAACAATGTTCAAAGGAACTTGCATTGTCAAACCCAATTTATACATTGCATAACTGCCTGTTGGAATCACGGTTGCTCGGTCCCTTTTCGCAATGGCAAATGCAATTTGCTCAATGCTCGGCAATACTTTTCCAATGTAATTATCTATTACAGGACGAACGTAGATACCTTGTGTAACTCGTTCCAATTCGCTAGATTTCACTAAGCGTTCCAATGCCTTGTTTGCCGATTTGGTATTGGCAATTTTGGTGAAATTGTCTACAAAGAAAAGCGTTCCTCTTGGGTTTCGCTTTATCCTTTCTAATACTTGTATTTCAATGCTTTTTGACATTTTTACGCTTTATTGTTGTCGCAAATTTAGTAATTATTTGCGACAAGAAACCAATCGGATTTTCGCCGCATGTGTTAAAAAATGCCCGCGGATCTTGTTGAGCGATTTGTCGGTTATCGAAATCTTTCAGTGTGGACATAGAGAAATTTTGGGCAAATCCGCAACCGCATTGCGGATTTGTCCAAAATTCGACCTTCTCCCATAAGTGTATCGCCGATTACTCCAAATTCCCTACTTTTGTTACACATGAAAGCGGTAATACCTGTTGCCGGTATTGGCAGCCGACTCAAACCCCATACCCAAACCCAGCCCAAATCGCTTATTCCCGTGGCCGGGAAGCCCATACTCGGACATATTATGGACCGATTGGTAGAGGCAGGCGTAACCGAATTCGTATTCGTAATAGGATACCTCGGCGATAGAATTGAACAGTTCCTAACCGAGCATTATAAAAACTATCAGCTTAGCTTTGTCATCCAAACCGTGGGCAAAGGTATTGGTCATGCCGTTTGGCTCGCCAAAGACCATTTTACCGGACCCGATCCCATCCTCATTGTGTTGGGAGATACCATTTTTGAGGCCGATCTTAAGAAAGTCTTCGCCTCTCCAACCTCTTTGTTGGGAGTGAAAAAGGTCGACGATCCCCGCTTATTTGGCGTAGCCGAACTCGAAAACGACGGAAGCATCCGTAAACTCGTAGAAAAACCCAATATCCCCCATTCGAATTTGGCTCTGGTGGGACTTTATTTCGTTCGGGAAACGGCCGCGTTTTTTGAATGCCTGGAATATAACATTACCCACGATATCCGCCACCGGAACGAATTCAATCTTACCGATGCGCTGTATTGTATGATTGAAAAAGGCATCCGCATGGAAACCTTCCCAGTAACCAATTGGTTCGATTGCGGGAAGCGCGATATCATCCTGCAAACCAATAAGCAACTGCTCAAAGCCCGTGTGCAAAACGACTATAAAATGTGGCGCGATAAAGGCAATATCATTGTGCCTCCCGTGTACATTTCGCCTACCGCACACATAGAATATTCCATCATAGGTCCGGACGTGAGCATTGGCGACGATGCCCATATCACCCGTTCCATTGTGAGCAATAGCATCATCGGCTTGGGCGCCAGTTTGAATAATGTAACCATTGAAGATTCGCTTATTGGCAGCGACGCGTCGCTTTCGGGCGCCGTTCACAGTTTGAATATCGGCGATAGTGCCGAAATAAACCTATAACATTGAGGTATACACCGCAGGAACTGGCACAAATTTGGAATTGCACTCCTGATTTTTTGGGAAATCAAGAAGCCATAACTGAAATAGTTTACGATACCCGGCGGATGCATCGGTCCGACCAATCGCTGTTCATTGCGCTCCGCGGGAATCGAAACGGACACGATTTTATCCAAACCGCATACCAATTGGGGGTGCGTTATTTTCTGATCGAAGCATCGGAATTATCGGCGTTTCAAGCGTTGACGGAGGCCTGTTTTTTTGCCGTGGACGATCCCCTAAAATCGCTGCAAACCTTAGCGGCGCAGCATCGTAAATCGCTGCATTTACCTGTCATCGGAATCACCGGCAGCAATGGCAAAACCGTGGTGAAGGAATGGCTTTACGAACTGCTTAAATCCGATTTTAATATCCATAAAAGTCCGCGCAGCTTCAACAGCCAGCTCGGCGTGGCCCTGAGCGTTTTGGGCATCGAACGCCACCACCAATTGGCTATCATTGAAGCCGGAATTTCCCAAATGGGCGATATGACCGCGCTTCAGGCCATGATTCAGCCCAATTTGGTTGTATTGACGCACCTGGGCGATGCCCACGACGAAGGATTTCCGAGTAGGGCCGCCAAGGCAGCCGAAAAAATGCAATTGGTGCAGGGCGCCGACGTAGTGGTTTTCCCCAAAGACCAAGAAATCTGGAAGGAAGCCGCCCAAAACTGGCGCAAAACGCAACCCTTAACCAAATTTGTTTCTTGGGGGAAATCGGAGAACAGCTCGTACACCATTTCAAAAATCGACAAAATCGCGCAGCCTACCGAGGTGCATTTCAAGTACCGCTCAATGGAACACGTGCTGAAATTGCCATTTAAAGACGATGCGTCAATTGCCAACGCGATGACCTGCTTTACGGTTTTAACGGCGTTGGAGCGCTGGGATCCCGAGCATGTAGAGGCGTTTATGGAGCTGCACCCCATCGAAAATCGCTTGTCGATCGAAAAAGGCCGCCGCCAAACGATCATCGTAAACGATGCCTATTCGCACGATATCGAAAGTTTGCGGGTGGCATTAGGCGTATTAACCGAACAATCAGCGGGAAAATCGCGCACGGTTATTTTAACTCCCATGGCCCATGGCAAGGGCACCGAAATCTTAGAATCGGCCCTTTCCGAGGCCGGAATCGATCGGGTAATATGGGTCGGTGTGAATGGGCTTCCCCCGAAAAAAACATACGAACAAGAATTTTTCAGCACTACCGAAGCGTTGTTAGAATCGCCGCTCTTGGGGGAAATTTCCCAAACGGCTTTGCTTATAAAAGGGGCACGCGTGCACCGTTTGGAGCGGGTGGCCATGCGCTTGAAAGAGCAGTTGCACCATACCGTGATGGAGATAAACTTAGATGCGGTGCGACATAATTACCAATTTTTCAGATCGCGCATCGACGCCAACGTAAAGGTCATGGTAATGGTGAAAGCAGCGGCCTACGGAAGCGGACGCTACGAAGTGGCACGGGTATTGGAGTCGCAAGGCGCGGATTATTTCGGGGTGGCGTATGCCGACGAGGCGGTGGCATTGCGCGCGGCGGGATTGAAGGCGCCGATCATGGTCATGAACACCGATGGCAAGGGCTTGGAGCAGTCGCTGCAATACGATTTGGAGCCGGTAATTTACAATATCAAGAGTTTGGAAGAGCTTATTGGCATGGCCAAAGGCGCCGAAATGGGCATTCATATTGAGCTGGATACGGGCATGCACCGTTTGGGATTTTCAAATGATACCGATTGGGCGTTTTTGGAGAAATTGCCTCCTCATATTAAAATAAAAACCGTTTTTACGCATTTGTCGGCCTCGGAGAATGCGGAAATGGATGCCTTTACCAAGGCGCAATTGGAGCATTTGCAACAGGTTAAATCGATACTCGAGGGGATAGTGGGATATGGTATTTGGGCGCATGGCTTGAACAGTTCGGGCATTGTGCGTTTTCCGGAATACCAGATGGATATGGTGCGTTTGGGTATTGGATTGTACGGATTGGAAACGCCTTGGGATGGAGAGTTGAAGTCGGTGGTGGGTTTGTATACTACCATTACGCAGATTCATCAGGTGGAGGCAGGAGCGGGAATTGGCTACGGTCAGTTGGATGCGGCCGATCATCCGCGTCGCATTGCCACGATTGCGGTGGGTTATGCCGATGGACTGTTGCGAAAGTTTGGTCGTGGCAATTGGGGCGCATGGATACACGGAGAGGTGGCGCCGTTTGTGGGGAATATTTGCATGGATATGGCCATGTTAGATGTTACGGATATTGCGTGTGGGGAAGGCGATCGGGTGGAGATTTTCGGGTCTAATCATTCCATAAAAGAAATGGCCCGCCGGGGCGAGACCATTTCGTATGAGATATTAACCAGTATTTCGCAGCGGGTGCCCCGCTTGTTTGTTGGCGAATTTTAAGAGCCTTTCAAACTATTGAAGGGATTTTTCAAGTTTTTGTAGCTGGTGAGGTCCACTTTTAAAGAACCCACGTAGATATCGGTTTGGATACGGATGGGGATGTGGTTTTCATCGTCGCTGACCCACACAGTCATGGCATCTTGATCTTTAAATACACGATCTACCACCAATTGGGGTTTGAGTTTGATACAGGCAACCTTACCTAAATCGGTATTGATTACTTCTTTGCCTACGTATTTTACACTCAGTTTATGCAGCTGGTTATCGATGTATATATCCATGGGAAATTTATGTCCAACGGCTTTATTTTTATAATCGAAAGTGCGCATATAGTAGATGGCGGAAGCTACGTCCATGGTGTGATCAGTGATGGAAATCTTGCCTTCTTTGTTCTTGAGCCATTTTTCTTTGTGGTTGTAAACCGCAATATCTTGGTGGTAGTAGGCATCTTCGCGAACGGTTTTGGCATAGCGTAAAGGGGCATGGCTTTTGGCATCTACCCAACTTTCGAATTTATCTCTCACGCGAAACATATAACTGAAACTGTTAATGGTTTGTCCTTCGATTTTCAAATTATAGGCCTCGCGATTGTTGATTTTCAGGGGCTTGGATACACTCATTTGCACGACAGCGGCATTGAGGGCTCCATAGTGCACCCGGTAATTCAATTCCTCGTTAGATTGGTAGGCTTGGTTGCTTATTTCCTTTCCAGCGAAGGCTTGGGGGGCCGCGTTAAAAGACCATAGCAAGCTTCCAAGTCCTAGGAGAAAGGCAGCGGGATAAAAGAATGCGTTTTTCATAATTTATAAAATTAAGGTGCTTATACATACTAAGACACGAAAATTCGGTGTATCCCCCAAAGCGAGGCGATAAGCGCAAAAATGTACTTACTTTTGTTTATGGAAAATCGCCAAAGGCTTACGCAGTATTCAAAGGGGAGTGGTTGTGGGTGCAAAATTCAACCGGCTGTATTGGGCGATCTGTTGAGTGGGATGCATGGACAAACCAAATTGTATCCGCAAATTCTTGTGGGAAACCAACAGAACGACGATGCTTCTGTTTACGATCTTGGCAATGGAATGTGTTTGCTGCAAACGGTAGATTTTTTCACGCCGATGGTAGACGATGCGGAAGTTTTTGGAAAGGCTTCGGCGGCGAATGCCTTGAGCGATATTTATGCGATGGGGGGAAGGCCCATCATGGCGAATGCCGTTCTGGGTTGGCCTATAGATGAAATTGATATTGATATTGCCAAACAGGTTTTACAAGGCGGATTGATCTGTTGTGAAGGTGTGTCGGTTCCTTTAGTCGGCGGACATAGCATTGACAGTCGGGATCCGATTTACGGTTTGAGTGTAACGGGATTGGTGGAAAAAAGCAAGTTGCGCACGAATGCCATGGCGCAAGCGGGCGATTGGATTGCGATTACCAAGCCTTTGGGCATAGGCATGTTATCGGCGGCGCACAAGCGCGGTTTGGCGGATGCGTCGCAAAACGAGGCCTTGTATAAAATCGTAACGCAGGTGAATACGGTGGGTGCCCATTTGGCAGATATAGAGGGGGTTCATGCCATGACGGATGTAACGGGATTTGGTCTGTTGGGACATTTATTAGAGGTATTGCGGGCTTCGAAATTGGCGGCTCAAATAGACGGGGAGTCTATCCCGAAAATTGAGGAAGCCAAAACATTGGCGGCGCAGTTTATATTGCCGGATAACGCGATGCGTAACTGGAATGCGTATGAGTCGCAAGTGCAGCAGGTGCATACCGATTCGTTTGCATGGATGGTTGATCCACAAACGAACGGTGGGTTGTTATTCACGTTTTCGGAGGGGTCGCGTGGCGAAATCGAGACATTGATGCGCGAGCAGAATCAGGAATTTTGGGTAATCGGTCGCACGGAATTGTGGGATTCGGAATCGCCGGTCCGTGTGTGGGTGATGTAGAGACGCAATGCATTGCGTCTCTACGATATGATATTGCAAACCATCCAAAATGGTATTACATGTCTGTAAGGTCTAGGCACATTGATTCGATGGTGTATTTATGTAATATTTTCGTTTTGAGAACCTCTATTTTAGATTGGAGTAATTGGGGTTTGAAATTTTTCTTTTGTCGCTTTACCTCTGCCACAATTGCCTTTTTATTATCAAGGGTAATGGCCACAATATCGACTTCATTCTGCGATCCTTTAGGTTCCCACCAAGAGCCGATATTTCTGTATTCAAAACTCTCTTGCATTTTTTGTTTGAAGTAAAGTTCAAGTGATTTTCCCGAATAAATTAAATAATCATCTTCTATTATTCGGGCCAGACCTTCATAGTTGCCCAATTCTATTAGGGTTCGGTTCCGTTCGATATAGCGGAACCAAAACCGAAGGAAGTTATCTGATATTTCATAGCGGACGGTTTGTGAGCCGTCTTTGGCAAAGATGGGTCTTTGTTTTTTAATCACATCGTATACGATTTCTAATTTGCTTAATTGTCCGCCAATTGCCTTTTCTCCCATGAATACTTCAATTTGGGATTGGGTATTTAATCCGTTAGAAATGGCATCCAAAATGGAGAAATAGCTACCGTATTTTTTACCAAACTCTTGAATCAGCAAATTGCGTCCTTCATCAATAAATGGGGAATCGCTTTGACACACGTATTTAATCATTTTAGAGATCGACAAGGCTTGATTGTCTACTAAGAGCTCGACGTATTTGGGTATGCCACCGGTGTACGTGTAGAGGGCTAGTAGTTCGTCAGGCGTATAGTTGGCTTTATAGTCGCTCATGATTTCCTTTAACACGGATGTGGTAAAAGGTTGAAGCTTAATCATAGCGTCAGCCCGGCCGAAAAGGGGTTCATTTCGATCTTGGAAGATTTTTGTCATTAGCGAATAAATAGAACCACTCACTATGAGGTTTAGGGTTGTAGTGGTGCGGTGCTGGTCCCAATGGTTTTGAATATCGCTAAAAATGGAAGGGTTAAGATTGATAAATTCTTGAAATTCATCAATAACCAAAGTAAATTTCTGATTTTTTGCTTGGAATAACAGGAACTGAAATACCTCAATGAAGGCGGTCATCCGAGGCACGAAAACGCCCAATTGTTTTTCAATTTCGGAACAAAAGCCGTGACATAAATCGGCTTCACTTTTTCGACTGACAAAAAGGTAGACGATTAAATCGTCTTTCAAAGCGTTAAGTATTAAAGAGGTCTTTCCAATTCTACGTCTACCGGTAATAACGGTTAGTTTGGAATGGCCCGTATAGGCCATGTCTTTAATGCGTTGTAAATCAGATATTTCCTTTTCCCTATTGTAGAATTTCATCGTTTGCAATTTTACAGCGGTAAAATTTACGGCCGTTGCAAAGATAGGTAATTATATAATAATCAAGGATGTGTAGAGACGCAATGCATTGCGTCTCTACGGATGAAATATTGCAATGACGTAATGGTGGTTTGAAATTTTACGGCGGTAAATTTTACCGCTGTAAAATTTCAAATGATTTAAAAGAATGAAAACCTTGTAAATAAAAAATGCCGGACCCATAAAAGTCCGGCATTTTTGATATGGTAATGATTGCGGTAGAGACGCAATGCATTGCGTCTCTACATAAAATATTAATTGCGGTATAACACCGATTTGCTCGCTTTTACAATGCGCTCCACAGAAGGCAAGTAGGCGTCTACGAAGGTAGAGGCGTAAGGCAAATTGGTATCCATGCTGGTAACGCGGTGAACCGGAGCATCCAAGTGGTCGAAGGCACGCTTTTGCACGATATGACTCACTTCAGAACTGATGCTGGCCAAAGGCCATGCTTCTTCAACGATTACCAAACGATTGGTCTTTTTAACGCTCTCAATTACGGTGTCGTAATCGATCGGGCGCACCGTGCGCAAATCGATTAATTCTACAGAAATGCCTTCTGCCTCTAAAGCGGCAACCGCTTCGTGACAGCGCAACATCATTTTGCCAAAACTTACGATGGTAACGTCAGAACCCAATTTTACCACATCGGCTTTGCCAATGGGGATGGTGTATTCGCCTTCGGGTACCATTCCCTTGAAACCGTACATTTGTTCGCTTTCCATGAAAATAACGGGATTCTCATCGCGGATGGCACTTTTTAGAAGTCCTTTAGCGTCGGCAGGATTGCTAGGAACCACTACCTTCAAGCCTGGGGTGTTGGCATACCAATTTTCGAAGTTCTGAGAATGCTGCTGTCCGAGCTGACCGGCACTTCCGGTAGGACCGCGGAAAACCATAGGAGCGGTAAACTGACCGTTCGACATGCTATTGATTTTGGCTGCGCTATTGATTACTTGGTCGATGGCCACCAACGAGAAGTTGAAGGTCATGAATTCACAAATAGGTCTTAATCCGTTCATGGCTGCACCTACTGCAATACCCGCAAAACCTAATTCGGCAATAGGGGTATCGATTACACGTTTTGCACCGAACTCATCGAGCATGCCTTGGGTAACTTTATAGGCGCCGTTATATTCAGCTACTTCTTCACCGAGGATAAAAACGCGCTCATCGGCGCGCATTTCTTCTTGCATGGCTTCACGAAGGGCTTCACGAAATGCTAATTCTTTCATAAGTTAGGGGCAAAAATACGGATTTGGCACTAAAAAGGCGCGCCGTTTTGTTGAAATCAATGAAGTCGTTTTGCCAACACATTTGATATATGCTGGAATAATTGTCGGGGACCGAGTTTTCTCCAAGGGAAATCATCGAGGTCGCCTCCAAAATTCAGGTAATAATCGATGCCATTTTGACGGAATTCTTGCAACACATGTTCTCGAAAATTCACCAAGGCAATCCACCCGTCTTCTACATCTTGAAACCATTCTTCGTAATAAGAATCGTCGGAAGCATGAAAATTCATGACATTTTCACCGATTAAAATAAAATGCTGGATACCCGCATCGACCAATACCTCGAGCACCTCGCGTTTGAGTTGCATGATATCGTTGTAGAGGGCGTCGTTCCATTCTCCTAGCAGCTCTAAAATGGCAAATCCATCTTGATAATCGGCAAAAAGTACCTTAATATATAAGGTATGCGACCCAAAATGATCCCATTGGGGATGGATTAAATAATTATAAACGGTATGTTCGAAATAGAACTCAGAATATTCACGTCCATAAAAAGGCGATTGCGGATCTTCGCAGGCGCTATATTGGTTAATCCAGGCGTAGTGGGGTTCTAAATCGTGCACGTGGCAAAGATACCTCGAAAATTCCTACCTTCGCACGCAGGTGTCGCGCACATTTGTCAAAAATTTACTATGGTTACAAGCCCTGAACTGGCTCATCAAGCCGGTGTGGATTTTATGGATCGAACGCACCGTTCAGGTTCAGTTGGGTAACGAATGGTATGGCCGTTACTTTGTGCATTTCAATCTTGGTTTGCTCTTTGCCGTGCTCTTGGATGCGGGCTTAAACGCCTATGTTTCACGTGAAGTGGCTTCGAAAGGCCGTTTGGTACATCGAAACCGCGTGCTCGGTTTGCGCCTCTTTTTTGGCGGTATTTACGTAGCCTTGGTGGGCATCGTGGCTTATCAGCAGCAGCTCGATTGGCGCATTTTGGCCTTTGTACTGCTGAATCAAATATTGGCTTCGGTTTTGCTGCTCATGAGGGCGGTAATTCAGGGCCGACAGCTGTTTATTTCCGATGGATTTTTGAGTGTGGCCGATCGCTTGATTGCCATTGTGTTGAGCGCCTGGTTTTTGTTTGGGTCCAATACCTTTATAGGCTTGAACGGCATTGTCGTGTTCTTAATGGCACAAACCGCGGGCTATGCCGTGGCGGTTTTGCTGGGTTGGTATTTGCTGCGTTTCGAGGGAAGCCGGAGAACGCCTCAAACCGAAGAAATTACAGAAGTGCCTTCGTTCGGCCGGTGGACGCGTGAAGTGATATGGTTCGTGGCCATGGCCCTTTTTATGAGCGTTTTTACCCGTATTGATGCCTTGATGATCCGCAACCTATCGCCCGATCTTATGGGTTTGGTGGGTTTAGATAGTGGCTATTTCCAGGCGGGTATTTATGCGCAGAGCTACCGTTTGTTAGATGCGGGACTCATTTTTAGTACCCTTTTGAGTACCCAGTTACTGCCAATTTTCTCCAAAAACATCAAAGAAGGCAAAGACAATACGGTTTTTATGTGGTTGTCGTTCCGTTTGGTTTGGATGGTGGGATTGGTGGCATTGTTTACGGCCTATATTTTTGGGGATGATATTTTGGAACTGTTGTATGGTGCCAAATGGGAGGGCGGACCTGAAACGGCCTTAGCGGTGCGGTCGCATCATATTTTTATTTATTTGATGGGGGCGTTTGTGGCCATGAGCAGCATACATGTTTTTGGTACCTTTATCACGGCCGAAGGTCGCATGAAATGGTTAACATTTTTAGCATTAGCGGCAATGGGCTTGAATATGGGTATTAATTTTTGGTTGATTCCCATTTACGGAGCTATGGGAGCCGCGGTGAGCGCATTGATAACGCAGTGGTTTTTTGCAGGGGCTTGTGCGGTGCGGGTATGGCAATCTAAAACCATACAAACACAGAACTTAAAATGGAAAGTGATACCGATGTCGGCGTTCCATGGGTTGGTATTGGCCTTGGGTGTTTACCGTGTGAATGGGCTTCCCCAGAGAGAAATATTGGAAGCCGTAGTTTGGTTGCTGTTTGTAATCGGTGTTGTATGGATGTTATTTGGGTTGGATATAGCGGATTTTTGGAAAAATCGTAAAACTCAGACCGACAAAGTTTTGTAAATATCACAAAACGTGATATTTGTCACTGTTTAGTAAATAGAAAAAATCGTATTTGCGTTTCTACCCTTTAGAAACAGTTATGAAACACCAAATATTGATTATTGGAGGGGGCAATGCCGGTATTTCGGCAGCCTCTCAATTATTAAGGAAGCAATCGGGATTGGATATTGCGATTGTGGAGCCTTCGGAGCAACATTATTATCAGCCGGCATGGACTTTAGTAGGTGCCGGGGTGTATGACATTAAAGATACGGAGCGCACAGAGGCTTCGGTAATGCCTAAGGGGGTTACATGGATTAAAGAGCGGGCGCAAAGTTTCGAGCCCGAGTCGAATCGCGTGATTTTGGGTAATGGAGTGGTTTTGACCTATGATTATTTAGTGGTGGCACCCGGAATTCAGATTAATTGGGATGCCGTAATTGGATTGAAGGAGGCTGTAGGAACAAACGGCGTTTGCAGTAATTATGACTTCAAACAGGCGCCTTATACGTGGGAATGTCTGAAAAATGCCCAAGGTGGAAACATTTTGTTTACGAATCCGAATACGCCGGTTAAATGCGGAGGAGCTCCACATAAAATAATGTATTTGGCGGCAGACTATTTTCGCAAACAGGGCACATTAGGAAAGTTTAACATACAGTATTGGAGTGCGGGTTCTAGGATGTTTGGCGTTGAAAAATTCGAGAAAACGCTATTAAAGGTCATTGAGCGTGGGAACATAAAAACGCACTTTAAAACCCATTTAGTAGAGATTGATGCCGCTCAAAAACGGGCGCGATTTGAATATTTAGATGGCGATAAGAAGGGCGAATCGGAGTGGGTCAATTATGAAATGATTCACGTAACACCACCACAAAGTGCGCCTGATTTTGTGAAAAACAGTCCCTTAGCGAATGCAGCAGGTTGGGTAGATGTAGACAAAAATACCTTACAGCATCTGCGTTTTGCCAATGTGTTTTCTTTGGGAGATGCCGCGGGATTGCCCACGGCTAAAACGGGTGCGGCGATACGGAAGCAAGTGCCGGTAATGGTTGAGAATTTATTACACGTGATGAAACAAGAAACGCTGAATCCGGCTTATGATGGGTATTCTTCATGTCCGTTGGTAACGGGTTATGGCAAGCTGGTAATGGCGGAGTTTGATTACGACAATAATCCGAAGGAAACCTTTCCCTTTGATCAATCGAAGGAACGTTATAGTATGTATTTTTTGAAGCGATATATGTTGCCTTGGTTATACTGGAATCAGATTTTACCGGGTAAGATGTAATCCTTCATTGTATCAATCGAATATCCTGCGAGGCAGGATATTCGATTTGTAATTTGGATTGCTGTTTACGCAAAAAGCGGATAGTTGCCCGCCCAATCGTGGATATGCGACGCTATTTTTTGCAGTTGCACATCGTCGGTTGGATTCATGAGGGCCGTATCTATAAATTCGGCAATTTGAACCATATCGCTTTCGTTGAAACCACGGGTGGTTAAGGCGGGTGTGCCTAAACGGATGCCGCTGGTAACGAAAGGACTTCTTTCTTCGAAAGGCACGGTATTTTTATTGATGGTGATATGGCATTTTCCGAGGGTTTCTTCGGCTAATTTTCCTGTTAATGTGGCACTTTTACTGCGCAAGTCTATTAACATTAAATGGTTGTCGGTGCCGCCTGAAATAATAGAATAACCGCGTGCTACCATGGCGCCTGAAAGGGCCTGGGCGTTCAGAATAACGCGTTTGCTGTACTCCAAAAAATCGGGAGAAAGGGCTTCCCCAAAGGCTACCGCCTTAGAGGCAATTACGTGTTCTAAAGGTCCGCCTTGGGTGCCCGGAAATACGGCTCCGTCTAATAAGGCACTCATGCGTTTGATTTCGCCTTTTGGGGTTTTATGACCGAAGGGATTATCGAAATCTTTGCCCATCATGATGATACCGCCACGGGGACCTCTTAAGGTTTTATGGGTGGTAGAGGTAACGATATGACAGTGGGGAAGGGGGTCGTTTAATAGTCCCTTAGCGATTAAGCCCGAAGGGTGGGAAATATCGGCTAATAATAAGGCGCCAACTTCGTCTGCAATTTGACGCAGGCGTTCGTAATTCCAATCGCGGGAATAACTAGACGCACCGCAGATGATGAGTTTGGGTTGTTCCAAACGGGCTTTTTCGGCTACTTTTTCGTAATCGATTAGACCGGTTTCACGCTCCACGCCATAAAAACTGGCTTTGTATAGTTTTCCGGAGAAGTTTACGGGTGAACCGTGGGTAAGGTGACCTCCGTGACTCAAGTCGAACCCGAGGATTTTATCGCCAGGATTGAGCACAGCGAGCATTACGGCTGCATTGGCTTGGGCGCCTGAATGCGGTTGTACGTTGGCCCATTCGGCTCCAAAAAGGGCTTTCAGGCGGTCGATCGCCAGCTGTTCTACTTGATCTACAATCTCACACCCACCGTAATAACGCTTATTGGGGAGTCCCTCTGCATATTTGTTGGTGAGCACGCTTCCCATAGCGAGCATAACTTGTTCGCTTACAAAGTTTTCACTTGCGATAAGTTCAATTCCATGGGTTTGGCGTTGCTTTTCTTTTTCGATTAGTTCGAATATCACTTGGTCGTTTACGATCATACTGCAATTTTACAACAATAAAATGGTGTTATCTTGCAAAAAAATAAGGAAATTCGCTTCACTTTATCATGAACGTTAATAAAGACTATTTGAAAAGAGCCGGTATTGTAGCGGCTTTTATTTTGGGATTCTGGGTCCTTGCGATGTGGTATTTTTCGCCTGCATTAGACGGCAAAATGTTACAGCAAGGCGATATGCAGCAAGTGCGCATGATGACCGCGCATGCCAAAGAGATCAAAGCCGAAACAGGGGCGTATCCGCATTGGAGCGACCGTTTGTTTTCGGGGATGCCTTCGAATTTAATAACCGGGGTGGAGCAAGGAAGCTTGTTGCTGAAATGGAAACCCTTACAAATTTTCAATTTGGTAAAGCATCCGTTCGACTTCCTCTTTTTGTCGATGTTGAGTACCTTTATTCTATTGGTCGTGATGAAGGTAGATAAAGTATGGGCGGCGGCAGGAGCTGTGGGGTATGCGTTCATGACTTTTACTTTGTCGAGTTTTGAAGCCGGACATATTACCAAGGTGCAGGCAATGGCCTTATTGCCGGGCGTGATTGCGGGACTGATGCTATTGAGTCGGGAAAAATGGGTACAAGGCGGATTGATTTTGGCGGTATTCTTTGGAATGATGATCAATTTCTTCCACTATCAAATTGCCTATTACGCCGGATTTATCATGGGTGCATTTGCGATAGTAGCCGCCATAAAAGCTTCCCAAGAAAAGAAATGGAAGTCGTTTTTAATGCAAATGGGCATTATGGTTTTGGCTTCTGTGTTGGGGGTGGTAACGGCCGTTGGTAAAATTTACGACACCATGCAATATTCGAAAGCTACCATGCGTGGCGGTTCGGAAGTGACGAGTGAAATTCCCGAGAAAGGACAAAAAACAGTGGGCGCGAACGGTTTGGATATCGATTATGCGTTCAGCTGGAGTTACGGAATAAGCGAAACGTTTACCTTATTTGTACCGCGTTTCAAGGGCGGAAGTTCGAATGAGGCGGTGCCTGAAAACGAGTTTGGTGCGGATCGTTTGCCGATGTATTTCGGCGAAATGCAGTTTACCAGTGGACCTGTTTATATGGGAGCCATTTTGATGTTTTTCTTTATTTTGGGGGAAGTCTTTGCGTGGAATTGGCGCAAATGGAGACCCCAAGACCCATCACAGCGGGAGTTTTCTTATGTTACTTGGTTTTCGCTTTTAACTTTTGGAATATCGGTTTTACTGGCATGGGGAAAATATTTGCCTATTAATGAGTGGCTGTTTAATGTGCTTCCTTATTATAATAAGTTTCGTACGCCTATGATGGCACTGTCGATCGCTCAGGCGATTGTGCCGTTTTATGCGATTTATGCGGTTTATAAAATGGTTACGTTCGATTACAGCGATCAGGAGCGAAAGGCCATGATAAAGGCGTCGGGTATTACCTTGGCTTCGATATTGGGAGTGATTATGGTGATGGCGGGCGGACAGTCGATGAGCAGTCCGATGGACGCTCAAATTGGCGGCGCTCAGAGCCAACAAGTGATGCCTATCATTATGGGATTGCGTAAAACTTTATTGTGGAACGATGTATGGCGCTCTGCCATTTTCATGATTTTGGCGTTTGGCGTGGTTTACGGAGTAATGAAACAGCAATTAAAGGTAATGCATGCCGGTATTATACTGACCTTATTGGTGGCGGTAGATTTGATTGGGGTTTCTAATCGATATTTGAGCGAAGAGCAGTGGGTAGATAAGGAGGAGGAAGAGGAAATTTTACCAAGTAAGGTAGACGAGCAGGTAATGGCCGATAATAAAGATCAGGCGCGTGTATTCGATTTGCGTTACAGTCCGTTTAACGACAACCATTCGGCGCCGTTCCACCGGAATGTAGGTGGATACCACCCGGCTAAATTGAGTCGCTATCAAGATATTATTAGTTTTGGCATTACCAAGGCGGGCAGTCAATTGAATGGGGAAACCATCATGAACAACCCGGTTTTAGACATGCTGAATTGTAAGTATGTATTGTCGAAGAGCGAGCGTGGCGAAGAGGTCATCATGCGCAGCACGTCTTATGGCAATGCCTGGTTGGTTGGAGAATTGAAATTCTATTCGGGTGCTAAAGAGGCCTTAAATGCCCTACAGGTAGAAGATTTACGCACGGTTGCGGTGATGGAAGGTCAAGCGGAACTTGCGAAAATTGCAAAAGATAGCAGCGATTTCGTAAAAATGGTGTCGTATTCTAGCGATAGCGTTCGTTATAAATCCAGCACCAAGGGCGATGGTTTCGCGGTGTTCAGTGAGGTATATTATGCCGAAAAGAACGGGGCCTGGAAGGTGTACGTCGATGGCAAGCCGGCAAAGGCGGAGCGGGCGAATTATATCTTACGTGGGGTGTCGGTACCGGCGGGCGCGCATGATATTTTATGGGTTTACGAACCCGCAGATCGCAGTTTAATGGTGGCGGCGGAAACGGGCAGTTCGGCGGCTTTGATATTGGGACTTTTGGTCATGATTGCATTGCCTTTATTTAAGAAAGATGAGTGAATATCTGCTAACGCTGATAACCATCAATTATAATAATTACGGAGGACTTCGGGCTACAGTAGCGTCGGTGATGAATCAAAATGCCCCCAAAAAGTGGCGTTGGATTGTGATTGATGGGGGCAGTACCGATGGTTCTAAGGAGTATTTGGAGCGCAATTCGGAACTGTTCGATTATTGGGTTTCGGAGCCAGACAAGGGCATTTACGATGCCATGAATAAAGGCTTGCAGCAGGTAGAAGACGGATACGTATGGTTTTTGAATAGCGGCGATAGGTTGCGTGAGACTTTTACTATGTCGATGGTTTTAGAGTCGATCGAAACCTTGCCATGGGTAGATTGTTTTTACAGCGATACGTATTTTGTAGATGAGAATTATGAGGAATTGGGCTTGATTTCAGAATTGAAACCGCAAGAATTTCCTGTAAAACTTAATTACGATAGCTTTCGGTATGGAATGAATATTTGTCATCAGAGTTTTGTGGCACGCCGGGATATGGCTCCCTTTTACAAAACGGAATATAAGCAAGCGGCGGATATCGATTGGATATTAGAGATTCTTAAAAAGCGTCCTGTTTGTAGGCAATTGAATTTGGTGCTGACGGAGTTTCAAATTGGCGGCAGCAGCAGTCAAAATTCACGCAAAGCGATGAAAGAGCGCTATCAAATTTTGAAATCGCATTTTGGTTTCTTGCCCAATTTATTCGCCCATTTCTGGATCGTATTGCGGCATTTTCTGTCTCGGAGGAAGTATTGAACGCCGGAGGTTGCCCTCACTTTGTTACAAATTTTGAGCAAAGTTACCCTCACTTTGTTACAAAATTCGAGTAAAGTTGCCCTCACTTTGTGACATACCGGGTTGTCATTAGCTCAATCTGCCCTACTATTTAGCCTCTCAGTTAATGGCCTATTTGGAGTGGTTCCGCGATGAGATCAATCAAAGAAATCAAGCGCTTGAAAACGGTTAAGCGTATTTTTTGCTTGGTGAATCTTACATTTGTATTATTAATACATTGATTTTTTCGTGATGAGCAATACCCAAAGGGTTGATAAGACGTTGTTTGAAGGTTCGCATTATTTGGGGAAGCCGGCAGATCACACCGATTTATTGGTGCGTAGGAGGATAGAAATACTCAAGGATTTTCACGCCTTTTGGGATGCAGAAGCATCGGTATTAGACATTGGTTGTGGCAATGGCAATACGGTATTGCAAGTGGCAGCGGCGTTCAAGCGGGCCTATGGTCTTGAATATGCCCCCGATCATGAGTCGGAATTCCACCAGTTAAAAGAAAATTTACACGCCCACAATGCCGAATGGGTGCAACACGATATCAGCAAAGCGCCTTTTTCGCCGGCGGTAGATAGATTGATCAGTTTTGAGGTTATCGAGCATTTGCCAAGCGAAAAGGCCGTTCTTAATTACGCCGCTTCGTTGCGTGAAGGAGGCTTGTTTGCCATTAGCGTGCCGAATAAATGGTGGATTTTCGAAACGCACGGGGCGTCTTTGCCCTTGTTGCCATGGAATCGCGTGCCGTTTTTTTCGTGGTTGCCTAGACCGATACACGAACGTTGGGCCTTGGCGCGCATTTATACCAAAGGCAGAATCAAGCAATTATTAGCAGATTCGGGTTTGGAAGTGATGGAGATGCACTACGTAACCGCCCCCATGGATGTGGTAAAATGGAAACCCCTACAGACCTTGTTGCGGAAATATATTTTTGGGAATAATACGACGGTTTGGCCGTTTAAAGCCGTGAGTATTATGGTTTTTGGAAGGAAAAAGGCGTGATATATGCAAAACAAGCGCACCACTATTTTGGGATTTTAAACGTTATTATTATTATAAATAAATCAAAATGAGACATATATTTTTATTATTTCTGGGAACACTAAGTATTTCTTTAAGTGCCCAAAAAAAACCAGGTATTCACTGGTATCACAGCACGCCCAAAAAGAATAACATGGGTATTTCTTTGGATAAGGCGTATGAATCTGAGTTCATTCAAAAAGGCATCGCAACCGATATAATTGTAGCGGTAATAGACGGTGGAACCGATGTGAATCACGAAGATTTAAAAGACGTTTTGTGGACGAATGCAGGAGAAATTGCCGGTAACGGTCTCGACGACGACCACAATGGGTATATCGACGACGTGCACGGCTGGAATTTTATTGGCGGTGCCGATGGCAAAATGGTATCGGCCGATAATTTGGAGAAGGCCCGTGTATTGAAGCGCATGATGGCATACTACGAGGCTCCGGGTGCTCAGTTTGATGCTTCTACTCCTGAATATCAGAATTATTTGAAGATGAAGGGCGAAGTGTTGAAGGCACAAGAATCTGCCAAGGCCATGCTAGAACAAATGGAAATGGTGATGGGCGTATTGAAGCAAATGCGTGAGGCTACCGGAAAAGAAAATCCAAGCGCCGAAGACCTTGCGGCTTTGCAGTCGGAAGACCCGATGATGGAAGGTTTGGCCAAGCGTTTGGCTAAAGGCATGCAAAAAGACGGCATTACCTTTTCTGAAATGTACAAAGAATTAGAAGATCAGTACAATTATTTCGATACCAAGGCCAATATTCAAAACAATCCCGATTACGATGGGCGGTCTATCGTGGGCGACAATTATGAAAACAGTTCAGAGCGTTACTATGGCAATAATAATGTGGTAGGTCCGGATGCCAGCCATGGCTCGCACGTTGCGGGAATTATTGCCGCTAAACGCGGCAACAATATCGGTTTGGATGGCATTGCCGATCGTGCCAAAATCATGGTGGTACGCGTAGTTCCCGATGGCGACGAGCGCGATAAAGACGTGGCCAATGGTATTCGTTATGCCGTAGATAATGGCGCCAAAATCATCAATATGAGCTTCGGTAAAGGGTTTTCTTGGGATAAAAACATCGTAGACAGTGCCGTTGCCTATGCAGAAAGCAAAGGGGTTTTATTGGTGCATGCGGCAGGTAATAATAACAGCGATAACGATGAAATTCCTAATTACCCGAACGATACACTATGGAATGGGACGCATACCGCTGCCAATTGGATAGAAATTGGTGCGAGTCAACCCAAACGTAAAAAGTTGGCAACGGTTTTCTCTAATTACGGCAAGAATAATGTAGATTTATTTGCTCCTGGACAGGATATTTACAGCACGATTCCCGGCGATAAGTATGCGTATTTTAATGGTACGAGCATGGCGGCACCGGTTGTTTCGGGTGTGGCGGCATTGGTTTGGAGCCGTTATCCGAATTTAACCGCGGTTCAAATCAAGCAAATTTTGATGGAATCTGGTACGGCCGTAAAGGGTAAGGTTTTGCTACCTGGCAGTAAGAGTAAAATCAAATTTACCGAATTGTCGCAAAGCGGTCGTTTGGTAAACGCATTTGAAGCGTTGAAGCGCGCCGATGCGATGCAAGCGGGTAAATAATTATATAAAATTCTGCAGTTCGCGGTAGAATTTTCCCGATGGAAATCCCATCACGTTGTAAAAGCAACCTTTGATGGATTTTACGCCAATTAGGCCCATCCAATCTTGAATTCCATAGCTGCCGGCTTTATCAAAAGGCCGGCAGTTTTGTATATACGCATGTATTTCTTCGTCGGTTAAGGCATAAAACGCTACCTCGGTGGCATCGTGAAACGTATGGGTTTTATCGCTGCTGCGGATGGTACAACCGGTATACACAAAGTGGGTGCGACCGCTCAGCAATTGCAGCATATCAAAGGCCTCTTGCTCGCTTTCGGGTTTGTTCAAGACGCGATCGCCTACCACTACGATGGTATCGGCGGTGATAAGGAGGTTTTGGTCTAAATTGCCTT
>CBFHXF010000031.1:0-23178 GCA_965659745.1 Bacteroidia bacterium | reverse complement strand
ATCGCCGCACAGGCCAAATCTCCGGTTATACTAACAAGTATAAAAAGGCCTTTGTAACACTTAAAGAAGGTTTTAACATTGATTTTTACAAAGACGTTTAAGACATGGGAGTACGTAGATTAAAACCAATCACACCTGGCCAGAGAACGAGAGTAGCAAATACTTTCGAGGAAATCACTGCTAGTAAGCCAGAGAAGAGTTTGTTATTGCCCATCAAGAAATCTGGTGGCCGTAACAATCAGGGACGTATGACTATGCGCTACATAGGTGGCGGTCACAAACGTCGTTATCGTATAATCGACTTTAAGCGTAACAACGTAACGGTTACTGGAGAAATCAAAACGGTAGAATACGATCCTAATCGTTCTGCGTTCATTTCTTTAGTAGAATATACCGATGGTGAAAAACGCTATATTTTAGCACCTGGAGGTATCAAAGTAGGTCAAACCGTTTCTCAAGGTTCTGGTGTTTCTCCAGATTTGGGTAATGCAATGCCTATGAAGGAAATGCCTTTAGGTACGCTAATTCACAATATTGAATTGCAACCAGGTCAAGGTGGACGTATCTGTCGTTCGGCAGGAACCTACGCGCAGTTAATGGCAAAAGAAGGTAAGTATGTTGCTTTGAAATTGCCATCCGGTGAAAGCCGTTTTGTATTGGGCGAATGTTACGCTACCGTGGGTGTTTTGTCTAACAGCGAGCATCAACAAGAAGTAAAAGGTAAAGCAGGTCGTAGCCGTTGGTTAGGTCGTCGTCCAAGAGTTCGTCCAGCTGCGATGAACCCTGTAGATCACCCCATGGGTGGTGGTGAAGGCCGAAACAAAGGTGGTCAACCCCGTTCAAAGAATTTGATTTATTCTCAAGGTCAGAAGACTCGTTCACCTAAGAAAAATTCAAGTCGTTTAATCATTGAAAAGAGAAAAACCAAACGTAACAAATAATCACTAAGCACAAAAGGAAATGGCAAGATCAATTAAAAAAGGACCCTTTGTAGATATCAAGTTGATGTCTAAGGTGGATGTGATGAATACGGCTGGCAAGAAGTCTGTTATTAAGACTTGGTCACGTCGTTCGATGATCATCCCTGACTTCGTGGGACATACGTTTGCGGTACACAATGGGAATAAATTTATTCCAGTATATGTTACTGAGAATATGGTAGGACATAAATTTGGTGAGTTTGCACCCACCAGAACTTATAAAGGTCACGGTAAATAAGAAAAATGGAAGCTAAAGCAATTTTAAGAAACTGTCCTTTGTCGCCACGCAAAATGCGTCTGTTGGCCGATCAGGTTCGTGGACAACGCGTGGAGCAAGCATTAAATATACTTCAGTGGAATCAGCGCCCTACGTATGCCATCTTTTTGAGCAAGCTCATTAAGAGTGGTATTGCGAATTGGGGTGTAAAAAACGCTGATGGGCGTATTGAAGACAGCGAGTTATACGTTAAGTCTATTACCGTAGACGGAGGTTTAAGCATCAAACGTTTAAGAACGGCTCCTCAAGGACGTGGATACCGCATCCGCAAAAGATCCAATCACGTTACTATCATTATCGATAGTAAATTAAGTCAAACCCAAACTGAACAAGCATAAAATGGGACAAAAGATAAACCCTATAGGATTACGTTTAGGAATCATCCGTGGTTGGGATTCTAGCTGGTATGGCGGAAATGATTACGGTGATAAACTCGTTGAAGACGAAAAAATCCGTGAATATTTGCGCGTACGTATCCCTCGTGGAGGTATAGCAAAAGTAATAATTGAGCGTACTTTAAAGCGTATCACTTTAACCATTAATACGGCTCGTCCGGGTATCGTTATTGGTAAAGGTGGTCAGGAAGTTGATGCTATTCGTGAAGAAATAAAGAAAATCACGGGTAAAGATGTTCAAATCAATATCAATGAGATTAAGCGTCCTGAATTGGATGCCCGTTTGGTAGGTGAGAACATTGCTCAACAAATTGAAAACCGCTTTTCATATAAGCGTGCCATTAAAAATGCATTGCAGAGCACAATGAAAATGGGTGCTGATGGAATTAAGGTTCGTATCAGCGGTCGTTTGAATGGTGCTGAGATTGCACGTTCTGAAATTTATAAAGATGGAAGAACTCCATTGCATACCTTGCGTTCTAACATCGACTATGCGTTGGTTGAAGCACAAACGGTATATGGAAAAATCGGAATCAAAGTATGGGTTTGTAGAGGTGAAATATACGGTAAAGTAGATTTATCGCCTAATACAGAATCTGATAAGAAAGGTCCACGTGGAAACGATCGCGGTAACGCAAATCGTGGTGGTGGTCGTGATCGTGGTGATAGACGTCGTCGTAATAATTAATGTGTAGATTATGTTAAGTCCAAGAAGAACCAAATATAGAAAACAGCAGAAAGGGCGCGTTCGTGGTATCGCAGGTCGTGGTCACCGTATAGAATTCGGAAGCTTTGGTCTAAAGTCATTAGAGCCAAGCTGGATTACCTCTCGTCAGATTGAATCCGCTCGTATTGCTGTAACACGTTATTTAAAGCGTGAAGGGCAAGTATGGATTCGTATTTTCCCAGATAAACCAATCACCAAGAAACCAGCAGAAGTACGTATGGGTAAGGGTAAAGGTGCTCCCGAATATTGGGTGGCGCGTGTTAAGCCCGGAACCATTATGTTCGAAGTAGGTGGTGTTCCTTTAGAAACGGCTAAAGAAGGTATGCGTTTGGCAGCTCAAAAGCTTCCTGTAGCATGTAAGTTTTCCGTACGTCCTGATTATAACGAAGAAGACTAAAATGAAGTATTCAGAAATCAAAGAACTTCCAAATAAAGAGTTGGTTGAACGTTACAAGGAAGAGCGTGTTCGCTATCAGAAGATGCAGTTTCAAAACGCCGTAGCTCCTTTGGATCAACCTCACAAATTGCGTGAAACACGTCGTGAGATTGCCCGTTTATTAACGGAATTAAATAATCGCCGCCATGAAGCGCAGCTTAAGGCAGCAATGAATCAACAAGAAATAGAAAATTAAACATAAATGGAAGCAGTAAGAAACGCTCGTAAGGAGATCATCGGTACGGTAACCAGCAATAAAATGGATAAGACCATAGTTGTTGCAGTTGTACGTAACGTAAAGCATCCCAAATACGGTAAGTACTTCAAAAAGACGAAAAAATTCGCAGCCCATGATGAAAATAATGAGTGTGCTGAGAATGATATCGTTCGTATTATGGAGACTCGCCCTTTAAGTAAGTCGAAATGTTGGAGATTGGTTGAAATCGTTGAAAAAGCTAAGTAATCATGGTACAACAAGAAAGTAGATTAAAAGTAGCTGATAATAGCGGTGCAAAAGAAGTTCTATGTATCCGTGTATTAGGTGGAACTAAACGCCGTTATGCTAGCGTAGGAGATAAAATCGTGGTAAGCGTTAAGCACGCTTCTCCGGGTGGAAACGTGAAGAAAGGTTCTGTTTCAAAAGCCGTTGTAGTGCGTGTGAAGAAAGAAATCCGTCGCCCAGATGGTTCGTATATTCGTTTCGATGAGAATAGTTGTGTACTATTGAACAATTCTGATGAGCCAAGAGGAACCCGTATTTTCGGACCTGTTGCCAGAGAATTGCGCGATAAACAATTCATGAAAATCGTTTCATTAGCTCCTGAAGTATTATAATTAAGACATGGCAAACAGACAGAAACTACATATCAAAAAAGGAGATACGGTAACCGTTATCTCTGGAGATGATAAAGGTAAAACAGGTCGCGTATTGACTGTTTATCCCGAGAAACTTCGTGCCATCGTTGAGGGCGTGAATATTGTAACTAAACACCGCAAACCTACTGCTCAAAACACATCTGGTAGCATCGACAAAATTGAAGCACCAATTCATATTTCGAAACTAATGGTAACCGTTAACGGCACCGCCACTAGAGTTGGACGTAAAATGAATGAAAACGGTAAATTGCAGCGTGTAGCTAAAAAAACAGGTGAATTTATTAATTAATTAGAGAGATGAGTTACACACCTAGATTAAGAACAAAATACTTTGAAGAAGTAGTGCCCGCAATGCAGGCAAAATTCAATTATAGCAATAGCATGGAAGTGCCACGTATCGAGAAAATCGTATTGAACCAAGGTATCGGTGCGGCTGTAAACGATAAGAAAATGGTAGATGCAGCTATTGAAGAAATGACTAAAATTACCGGTCAACGTGCTATCGCAACCATTTCAAAGAAGGCAATCTCTAACTTTAAATTGCGTGAGAATATGCCGATTGGTTGTAAGGTTACTTTACGTCAAGAGCGT
This sequence comes from Bacteroidia bacterium, assembly GCA_965659745.1. GTDB lineage: Bacteria > Bacteroidota > Bacteroidia > NS11-12g > UBA955 > VMCP01. The sequence goes on along the minus strand of CBFHXF010000031.1, from coordinate 18,896 downwards.
ATGTACGATTTTATCGATCGTTTAGTTTCAGTGGCAATGCCTCGTATTCGTGATTTTCAAGGTTTAAAGACCAAAGGTTTTGACGGTAGAGGTAACTGGACAATGGGTATTACCGAGCAAATCATTTTTCCTGAAATTGATATTGACAAAGTTAGCCGCATTACCGGTATGGATATCACTGTGGTTACAACCGCTAAATCGGATGAGGAAAGTTTGGAATTGTTACGTTTAATGGGTTTCCCCTTTCAAAAAGATTAAAAAATGGCAAAAGAAAGTATAAAAGCTAGACAGCGCAAACGCGAAGCAATGGTGGCTAAGTTCGCCGAGAAACGTGCGCAATTAAAGGCAGAGGGAAACTACGATGATTTGCAAAAACTTCCTCGTAACGCCTCTCCCGTACGCCTAAGAAATCGTTGTAAGATTACGGGTAAGCCTAGAGGGTATATTCGTGTTTTCGGATTGTGTCGTAATCAGTTTCGCCAATTGGCAAGTGATGGCAAGATCCCAGGTGTAACAAAATCAAGTTGGTAAAATTTAAAAGCAATGACTGATCCTATTTCAGATTATCTAACCCGAGTACGCAACGCAATGAAAGCCAACCACCGTGTGGTTGAGATTCCCGCGAGTAACTTGAAGAAAGAGATTACCCGTGTGTTGTACGAAAAAGGTTACATCCTCAAATACAAATTTGAAGATACCGAAAATAAACAAGGCGTTATCAAAATCGCCCTTAAATACCATCCCCAAACCCGTCAAGCCGCAATTCAAATGTTGAAGCGCGTAAGTACTCCTGGTTTGAGAAAATATGCCGATAAAGACAATCTTCCCCGTGTAATGAACGGATTAGGTGTGGCTATTTTAACAACCTCTAAAGGGGTAATGACCGATAAAGAAGCGCGTCAATTGGGTATCGGTGGTGAAGTTTTATGTTTTGTTCAATAATTAAATAACAATAAAAATAAAAAATGTCACGTGTAGGAAAAGCGCCTATTAGCATCCCAAACAATACTGAGGTTACAGTAGTTCCCGGTATGGTTAAAGCTAAAGGTCCAAAAGGAGAATTGTCTCAAGAAATCCCCGCTACTTTCGAAGTTAAGGTAGAAGAGGGTGTGATGACAATACATCGCCCAAGCGACAGTAAAATGGATAAAAGCCTTCACGGCCTTTATCGTTCTTTGCTAAACAACCTTATCATAGGTGTTTCTGAAGGACATTCTGTCAATCAAGAATTGGTCGGTGTAGGTTACAAAGTTTCTAACCAAGGTAACTTGGTAGAATTCGTAGTAGGATACTCTCACAAAATCTTGTTGATGGTTCCATCTGAAATTACGGTAGTTACCGAGACTGTTAAGGGAAAGAATCCAAACATCACCATGACTTGCTGCGATAAACAGCTTTTAGGTCAGGTGGCCGCCAAAATTCGCTCCTTCCGTACTCCTGAGCCTTACAAAGGAAAAGGTATTAGATTTGCGGGTGAAGTTGTACGCAGAAAAGCAGGTAAGTCTGCAGGTAAAAAATAAGTGTAAATTATGGCAAAGTCGAAAGTTTTTAGAAGAGATAAGATTCGTAAACGCATACGCGGCGTAGTAGTAGGTACTGCACAACGCCCTCGTTTAAGTGTTTACCGCAGTAATAAAGATATTTACGCGCAATTGATAGACGATGCAAATGGGGTGACCCTGGCGTCTGCTTCTTCAAGAGCAACCGAAATATTGGAATCTAAAGATACCAAAGTTGCAAAAGCAGCGTTGGTGGGTAAAAAGATTGCTGAACTTGCGAAAACAGCAGGTATTGAGCAAGTAGTTTTTGATCGTGGTGGTTATTTGTACCATGGTCGCGTGAAGAGTTTGGCCGATGGAGCCCGTGAAGGAGGTCTTCAGTTCTAATTTTTAAGTATAACAACATGTCTAATTTGAATAATAATCCCCGTATCCGTCCAGGTGATATCACCCTAACGGAGCGTGTTGTATCTATCAACCGCGTAGCCAAGGTTACAAAAGGTGGTCGTACATTTAGTTTTACTGCCTTAGTGGTAGTGGGCGATAGCAATGGTACAGTAGGTCATGGTTTGGGAAAATCTGGTGAAGTAATCGAAGCGATTAATAAAGGTATTGAAGACGCGAAGAAAAACCTTATTAAAGTTCCTGTAATAAATGGAACCGTTCCTCATGAGCAGTTGGGTAAGTTTGGTGGTGGTCGCGTACTTTTACGTCCTGCTTCCAATGGTACTGGTGTAATTGCTGGTGGTGCTATGCGTGCTGTATTGGAAAGTGCTGGTGTAAAGGATGTATTAGCAAAATCTAAAGGTTCTTCTAATCCGCACAACGTGGTAAAAGCAACTTTTAAAGCCTTAACAAGTATGCGTGATGCCAATAGTGTGGCGCAATTACGTGGTATCAGCTTAAAACAAGTGTTTAATGGATAATATCATGGCGAAGGTAAAAATCACACAAATCAAAAGCGGTATTGGATACCCCAAAAATCAAAAAGCAACCTTGTGGGCTTTAGGTTTACGTAAAATGCACGCGAGTCGCGAAGTGGAATTGAATCCTCAAATCCAAGGAATGATTCGTACAGTTGAACACTTATTAAAAATCGAAAACGCCTAATGGATTTAAGTAATTTAAAACCGGCCGCTGGTTCGGTAAAGAATAGAAAGCGTATCGGTCGTGGTCAGGGTTCTGGCCGTGGAGGTACTTCAACAAAAGGTCACAAAGGAGCTCAGTCTCGTACCGGATATTCCCGTAAAGTAGGTTTTGAAGGTGGACAGATGCCGCTTCAACGTCGTATTCCTAAAGGTGGATTTAAAAACATCAACCGTGTGGAATACTCGGCTATCAATTTGGATGTATTACAACAGATTTCTGAAGAATTAGGAATTACTAAAATTGATCGTGATGTTTTGTTGAATAAGAATTTAATTGGAAAGCACGACTTGTTTAAAGTTTTAGGTCGTGGTGAAATTAAATCTTCTTTAGAAGTTCATGCTAACAAATTCAGTGATACAGCTAAAAGTGCGATTGAAAGCGCTGGAGGGTCTGTTCACGTAATCGAGAAATAATCATGAAAAAATTCCTCGATACCTTCAAACATATTTGGGCCATAGAGGAGCTCCGTAAGCGTATCACGTATACGCTTATGCTTTTGGTAATATACCGCTTGGGTTCATATATAATCCTTCCCGGTATTGATGCTGAAATGCTGGAGGGATTGAGAGGACAAACCAAGAATAACATCTTGGGTCTGATCAATACCTTCGCTGGGGGAGCTTTTGCTCGCGGTGCCATTTTTGCATTGGGTATTATGCCGTATATATCGGCGTCTATCTTTATGCAATTGGTTTCTATTGCCATACCGAGTTTCCAACGTATCCAAAAGGAAGGTGAGGAAGGCCGCCGGAAAATCAATCAGTACACCCGTATCCTTACCATCATCTTTACTGCAGTTCAAGCATATGCTTACTTGAATAACATCATGAATACTCCTGGTAATCAGGCGGCGTTGTTATTTAATTATGGTGATATGTTGTCTAAGAGTATGTTCATCATCACAAACATTTTCCTATTAACAGCGGGAACTATGTTTACCATGTGGATGGGTGAACGTATCACTGATCGTGGTTTAGGTAATGGTATTAGTTTGATTATCATGGTGGGTATCATTGCCCGAATGCCAGCCGCAATAGTGGGTGAGTTTTTGTTCCGCTTAACTAAAGGTGGTCCAATCTTGTTCATTGTAGAGTTGGTGATTTGGTTTATGGTAGTTCTTTTTGTTATCATGTTAACTCAAGGTACTCGTAAAATAAGTGTGAATTATGCAAAACGAGTTATTGGCAATCGCCAATACGGTGGAGCACGTCAGTATTTGCCAATCAAAATTTTGGCTGCTGGCGTTATGCCAATCATTTTTGCACAAGCACTTCTATTCTTACCAGCAACAATCGGAAGTTTCTACACAGAAACTACAGCACCCGGTTGGTTGTTGAGTCTCATGAATCCTTACAGTTTCGGACATAACGCCTTCTTGGTATTCCTAATCATTGTGTTTACATACTTCTATACAGTGATTATTTTTAATCCCGTACAGATGGCCGACGACATGAAACGTAATAACGGATTCATTCCTGGTGTAAAACCAGGTAAACAAACAGCCAACTTCATAGATAACGTTATCTCAAAAATCACATTACCAGGTGCAATTTTCATAAGTATAATTGCAGTTCTCCCGGTTTTTGCGGTGAAAGGAAACGTTAACCAAGAATTTGCACAATTTTTTGGAGGAACCAGTTTGCTAATTTTAGTCGGTGTAGTATTAGATACACTTCAGCAGATTGAATCTTACTTATTAATGCGCAAATACGACGGATTTATGAGCGGTGGAGGCCGTTTAAAAGGAAGAATGACAAACCAGTACCAACAAGTTGATATTTAAAAATAATTTAACTATTTTTGCAACCCTTTTGATATGTCGAAGCAAGACGCAATAAAACAAGATGGTGTAATTTCCGAAGCTTTATCCAACGCAATGTTCCGCGTTAAGTTAAGTAACGGTCATGAGATCATAGCCACTATTTCAGGTAAAATGCGTATGCACTACATTCGTATTCTTCCTGGAGATAAAGTGCAGGTTGAGATGTCACCATACGACTTAACAAGGGGGCGCATAACACTAAGATATAAGCATTAATTGATATGAAAGTTAGAACATCTGTCAAGAAACGCAGCGTAGACTGCAAAATCGTACGCCGTAAAGGAAGGGTGTACGTGATAAACAAAAAGAACCCTAAATTCAAACAACGTCAAGGATAATAAAACATGGCTAGGATAGCAGGTATAGATATTCCCAAAAACAAGCGTGGTGTTATAGGTTTAACCTATATCTACGGTATTGGTAGTAGCACAGCAGCGCAAATTTTAGATAGCGCAGGCATTTCGCAAGATAAAAAGGTTAGCGAATGGAACGACGATGAGTTAGCAGCGATTCGTGGTTTTATTACAGAGAACTTGAAAACTGAAGGTGAATTGCGTTCAGAAGTTCAATTGAACATCAAACGTTTGATGGATATTGGATGTTATCGCGGACAACGCCACCGTAAAGGTTTGCCAGTACGTGGTCAGAAAACACGCACAAACGCACGTACTCGTAAAGGTAAGAAAAAGACCGTTGCAGGTAAGAAAAAAGCAACGAAATAATTAAGCACGTAATTTAACATGGCTCAAAAGAAAGCACAAAAGAAAAAAGTTAAAGTAGATGCGCTTGGACAGGTTCACATACGTGCAACCTTCAACAACGTAATCATTTCGGTAACTAATATGGAAGGACAAGTTATTTCTTGGTCTTCTTCAGGGAAAATGGGTTTCCGTGGTTCAAAGAAAAATACACCCTACGCAGCACAAGTAGCAGTTTTAGACTGCGCTAAGGTTGCATACGACGCAGGTCTTCGTAAAGTAGATGTATTCGTAAAAGGACCTGGATCTGGACGCGATAGCGCAATCCGTAACTTACAAACCGTTGGAATCGAGGTAGGAACTATCACTGATATTACTCCTATGCCGCACAACGGATGTCGTCCTCCTAAACGTAGAAGAGTTTAATTAAGTAAAATTTCATGGCAAGATATACAGGTCCTAAATCCAAAGTTTCTCGTCGTTTTAGAGAAGCAATCTTCGGTAGAGATAAAGCCCTTGAACGTAAAAATTACGGTCCAGGTCAGCACGGAAATTCTCGTCGCCGTCCAAAACAGTCAGAATATGCTGTTCAGTTATCTGAAAAGCAAAAGGCTAAATACATTTACGGAGTTTTAGAAAAGCAGTTCCGTAATACGTTTAATAAAGCAGCTGCTAAAAAAGGTATTACAGGTGAAAATTTGTTGCGTTTTTTAGAAGCTCGTTTAGACAATACGGTTTACCGTATGGGTATTGCTCCTACTCGTAGAAGTGCACGTCAATTGGTTTCTCACCGTCATATTACCGTAAATGGTGAAGTGGTGAACATTCCAAGTTATCAGCTTCGTCCTGGCGATGTGGTAGCGGTTCGTGAACGTTCTAAGTCTTTGGAAGTAGTTTCTGGTGGTACTACGTTATCTCAATCTCGTTTTAGCTGGATTCAGTGGAACGGTAAAGATATGCAGGGCACCTTTGTTACCTATCCCGAACGTTCAGAAATTCCTGAAAATATCAAGGAAAATTTGATCGTCGAGTTATACAGTAAATAATTATTAATTCTAAAATTATGGGTGTTATACCATTTCAAAAACCAAATAAGGTTGTAATGACCAAATCCAATGAAGCCACTGGGACCTTCGAGTTCTTCCCATTGGAAAAAGGATATGGCGTTACCATCGGAAATGCCATGCGCCGCGTGTTGTTGTCTTCTCTTGAAGGTTATGCAATTTCAGCGGTGAAAATTCAAGGCGCCGATCATGAATTCTCAACCGTAAAAGGTATAGTAGAAGACGTAGTGGAAATTGTATTGAACCTAAAGCAAGTGCGCTTTAAATCCAATACCGTTTCTGAGGAACAAGATAAACTCTTTATCTCTATAAAAGGTAAAGATCAGTTCTTAGCCGGCGATATCGGTCGTTACACAAATGATTACTCAATTCTTAATCCAGAATTAGTGATTTGTAATATGGACCCTACCGTTAACTTAGAATTAGAACTTACCGTATCTAAAGGTAGAGGCTATGTTCCTGCCGACGAGAATAAACAGAAAGACGCTCCAATTGGTGTTATTGCCGTTGATTCTATCTATACCCCTATTAAAAATGTTAAATTTAACGTGGAAGATTACCGCGTTGAACAAAAAACAGATTTTGAAAAGTTGGTAATGGATGTAACAACAGATGGTAGTATCCACCCAGAAGAAGCACTTAAAGAAGCCGCTAAAATACTTATTGAACATTTTGTTCTTTTCAGCGATGAAAACATCATGCCTGAAACTAAAGTTTCAAGTATTGTTGAAGAGGTAGACGAAAGCTTCCTTCAAATGCGTAAAATTTTAAAAACAGCCCTGGCTGATCTTGATTTATCTGTACGTGCCTACAATTGTCTGAAAGCAGCAGAAATCAAAACACTAGGTGAATTGGTGAATTATCACATCGACGATCTATTGAAATTCCGTAACTTCGGTAAAAAGTCTCTTTCTGAATTGGAAGAGTTCGTTAGAGACCGTGGTTTACATTTCGGTATGGACGTTTCTAAGTACAATCTTAACGACGATTAAATAAATGAGACACGGTAAAAAAATAAACCATCTTAGTAGAACTACGTCACACCGTAAAGCGATGTTGGCGAACATGGCTTCCTCTTTGATCAAACATAAACGTATTGTTACAACTGTTGCTAAAGCTAAAGCCCTTCGTGTTTACGTTGAGCCTTTAATAACTAAAAGTAAAGATGCATCTACTCACAATCAACGCACAGTATTTGCCTATTTAAAAGATAAGCATGCTGTGAGCGAACTTTTTACCATTGTTGGTGAAAAAGTAGCTAACCGACCTGGAGGATATACCCGTATTCTTAAAGTGGGTAATCGTATGGGTGACAACGCCGATATGGCGATGATCGAATTGGTAGACTTTAATGAATACTTCGACGGCTTCAAGAAAGACGATAAGAAGAAATCCAATACCCGCCGTTCACGTCGTGGTACAACTGTTAAAGCAGCTCCAACTGCTCCTGCAAACACAGTAGATCAAGAAGTAGAAGTTGTTGAGACTAAGTCAGAGACTTCTGAAGATTCTAACGCTACTGAAGAATAATTTTAATTCTTTATAAATAAAAAAGGCTGTCTTTTAAAGACAGCCTTTTTTATTTGCGTATTATTTCAAATGATAACTACACGTGTTGTTGTATTAATGCAACTAATGTGTTTTTATCTACAACTCCTGATTTTCGCCAAATTTGTTTGCCGTTCTTAAACAGGATTAATGTAGGTACCCCTTGTATATTCATAGACTGCGCCACATGTTGATTTCTGTCAACATCTATCTTTACAATACTGGCTTTATTACCCAATTCACCTTTAACGGTGTTTAATATAGGGGCCTGTACCTTACAAGGACCACACCAAGAGGCCGTAAAGTCTACAAGTACGGGTTTATTTTGGTTTATTAATTCCTTAAAACTACTCATATTATTGGTACTTGCGAAGATTTGTCCATGCGCCTCCATTGTGAGCATCGTATCCGGCTTTTTGAAGGATTCCTTTAGCGGAAGCACTTCTCATACCAGATGCACAACACGTAATAACGGGTTTGTCTTTAGATATCTTCTTTAATGAATTAGGTAATTTATCCAAAGGAATATTAATGGCCTTCTTAATATGACCACTTTGATATTCTGCTGGACTTCTTACGTCGATTATTTGAGCTCCCTGCGCAATTAATTCTCCTAAATCTGCTTTGGCTTTTCCGCCAAAAAGTGATGATAATATTCCCATATCACAAAATTCGTCTTTTATAACTGGCTATATCGTGACTAATCTCACAGATTCAATCCCATTTCCTCAATGATTTTATCCGCATTACTTACATATTTTAGTACGTACAATACATAACGTATATCACAACCAATACTGCGTGAATAATCCTCATTCCATGCATAATCATTTATGGTAGCTGTAAAGCTGCGATCAAAATTTAAGCCGATAAGCTCTCCACGGGCATTCAAAACAGGCGAACCAGAATTACCACCGGTTGTATCCATGTTATAGAGAATACCCACAACAACCTTTCCCGTTTTGGGGTCTTTAAAAATGGCAGGAACTTCCTTTTGCCGCAATTTATCTTGAACCAGTTCGGGTAAACGATAATCGGGTAGGGTATTTGCTTTTTCAAAAACTCCTTCAAGCGACGTGTAGGGATAATGTACTTCTCCATCATTGGGCTTATAGCTTTTAATAAAGCCATAGGTTAAACGAAGGGTACTATTGGCATCTGGTATGAATTGCGACTGTAAATAATCTTCACGAAATCCTATGTATTGGGGCATCAAAGCCGCCAATTCCAATTCTGTTTCTTTCCAAACATTGAGTATAGTCATTCTTAATGGCTCTAAATCTAAAATGGTTTTGGTGACAATTTCCTTGTTTACAGAACTCAATAGTTTGGCAGGTTTCTTGTCAATTAGGTCCATCATCTTTTGATTATTGAAAAAATGACTGCTTGATATTTCTTGGAGGGATTTCGGTGAAAATGCGTTCCCTATCTTGACATTTGGATTTACGTCTCTTGCATGATTATAAATCCCATTTATTATTGTGGTAAAGGCTCTTCTTTCAAGCTCCTCATCTACAAAAGGGTATAACTTTTTAGCATTTTTTTGAAATTTAATTATAATAGAATCCTTTTTATTCTTTGGGGAAGCTTCTAAAAGGGCATTTGTTTCAAGGCATAATTCTGCCATCTGTAACGCCTTAGATTGGCGGGTAAAAACATTGCTGTAAAAATGGGCTTTCCCATATTTTTGTCGGATTTCCCACAGCGCTTCAATTCGTTTTACCACCTTTGTAGCTTGAATTCCTTGAGGTGTGCCGGTTTTGTAAACGGTTTTTAATGCGGCATCTTGATTTTGACGCGCTTTAACTACATCTGTTCTTCTTAACCCTTGAATTTTTCCACGATAATTTTTTTCTACGTTTTCCATTCCCTGAATGGTACCTGCAAACTTCAATCTTTTTGCCGTATTCCCCTCGCTTAATTCTTTCATCCAATCGATATACGTTTTGTAAAAAGATTGAATGGTTGGTAATTGAATTTCCTGTTGAAATTGTAAATAGGAACCGCTTTCATGTCGGTAGGTTCTCCCTGGATAACCCATTATGAACACGAAATCATTTTCTTGAGTTCCTTTTGGATTTATTTTGAGAGTTTTTTTAGGGGTATAGGGTATGTTGTCTTTAGAATAGGCGGCAGGTTTTCCATCTTTGCCAACGTAAGCACGCACTAAAGAAAAGTCTCCATTATGTCGGGGCCATTCCCAATTGTCTGTATCTCCACCAAATTGTCCTACCGTTAAAGGTGGAGCCATAACCAAACGTACATCCTTTAAATAGATGTAACGAAATAGGGTATAGCTTTTGCCGATAAACATTTCTGAAATTTCTATCGTTAGCTCGGGATATAAAGAGCGTTCTTTTTTTAAGATTTCTTGGATATTCTTGCCGATGAGTGAAATTCTTTCGCTTGGTGTATTCGTTTCAGAAGTGCCTTTAAGCACTTCTTCCGATACATCTTCATAACTCTGAGTGATTTTACAAGGCATAGAAACCGGCAACTCTTGTGATTTATCTAAAGCAACAAAACCATTTTCTAAGTAGTTGTTTTTTTCGGTACTTAATCGAGCCACATTACCATAAACACAGTGGTGATTGGTAATGATCAAGCCTTCCTCCGAAATAAAAGAACCCGTGCAACCGCCTACATTTACCAAGGCGTCGGTGAGGGATATTTTGCCAGGACTGAAAATATCCTCGGCGTCTAATTGTAAACCTGCATTTTTTAGTTGGGTGATGTTCAAATAATTCAAGGGGAACATTCCCTCTTCAGGCGTGTAGGCGCTTCCTGCTATTACCAGAGCCAAGCCAGCCAAACTCACTCCAATTTTTCCAAAAACTCGACCAAAGGATGTCTTCATAAAACAAAACTACGCCCTTAATAGCGGTTTTGCCAAAGAAAGCACCGATTTTTGCATCCAAAATGGAATCTTCGATCGTAATAGTTGTACTAGTTGCTGTTATTTTTACCTCTTTAGTACTCGATTTAGGTCTTTTTACCAAAGGCAGTCAGAGCCATTTGAGCCTTCGACAAAGCGCTTTTAGAAGTTTACTTTGGTTTTTATTAGGACTTGCATCCGTTGCATCTATGTATGAACTCATACCGCATTTACATGAAATTCACACTTTTGAACAACTGAAAGAGTACCATTCCACTTATGGAATGCCCTTTAAGTTGACGGCAGATTTCGATTCTTCGATGCATGCCTTTAAAACCACCTCTATGTGGCTCTATTTTTCGGGTTATTTATTAGAATATGCGCTGAGTATCGATAATCTCTTTGTGATGTTATTGGTATTCAAATCCTTTAAAATTAGTGAACATAATGAAAGGAAAATTTTAGTTTGGGGTGTATTAGGCGCTATGGTTTTGAGATTTATTTTTATTTTTCTAGGAAGTGCAGCAATTCAACAGTTTGAATGGGTGTTATACATTTTCGGAGCACTTTTAGTGTTTTCAGGGTTGAAATTAGCTTTCGAAAAAGAAAAAGAAGAACAAGATCCCGCCAACCATTTGGTAATGCGCATGGTGAAGAAGGTATTTCCTGTATCGGAAGTTTCAAACGACCGGGGTCACTTCTTCGTTCGCGAAAAAGGGATTTTGCATGTAACGGTATTATTCGTGGTATTATTAATAATTGAATTTACCGATGTGGTTTTCGCCATAGACAGTGTGCCTGCGGTGTTTGGAATTACACGAGACCCTTATTTGGTTTTCTTCTCTAATATTTTTGCGATTTTAGGATTAAGAAGTTTGTATTTTCTTATCGGACATGGAATTGATAAGTTTTGGGCATTGAAATATGGATTGTCAATGATTTTGATTTTTATAGGCACGAAAATGTTATTAGAACACCAGTTCCACGCAATAGGTTTTAACCATATTCACAATTTGATGGTAATCATTGGTGTTCTGTCTCTTAGTATGGTTTACTCTATATTAAAACCTCATTCCTCCTAATTATAACCATTAGACTCAATCAGTATCCTATGTTTTTCAACGGATGTGTGGGTAACATAAGTGTGGATTATTTGGTTTAATCCCACCAAATGTCCAACTTTGCACCCTTAGAGTGAATCCACAACTATCTAAAGCCCTACTAGTACTTCAAGACGGTTCCGTCTTTGAGGGAAATGCCATCGGAAAAATTGGCACAACTACCGGAGAAATATGTTTCAATACCGGGATGACAGGTTATCAAGAGATCTTTACAGACCCTTCGTATTTCGGACAAATCGTCGTAATGACTTCCGACCATATTGGTAATTACGGGGTACATTCAGATGAAGTAGAAAGCGATTCGATTAAAATTTCGGGATTAGTTTGTAAAAAGTTTTCGCCCACCTATTCTAGAAAACAGGGCAGCGGAAGTTTAGACCAATATTTTACCGATTTTCATATTGTAGGCATTTCTGATATCGATACTCGTAAATTGGTTGCCCATTTGAGGGAATCAGGGGCTCAAAATGCCATTATTTCTTCTGAAATCTTAGATATTGATGCCTTGAAAGACGCGCTCAAAAAGGTTCCGGATATGTCGGGACTGAATTTGGCCCCTGAAGTGAGCACCGCTCATTTTTACGAGAGTATCCCTGAAAATGCCCAATATCGTGTAGCCCTTATTGATTTCGGAAATAAAGAAAATATTTCCCGAGAATTGAAGAAAAGAGGATGTCATCTTGGCGTTTTTCCTTATAATTCAACGGCTGAAGATATTTTATCTTGGAAGCCTGATGGATTTATGATTTCAAACGGACCTGGAGATCCTGCATCAATGACGCAAGCTATTGAAACAGTGAAGGCCATAGTTGATTCCGGAATTCCCACTTTTGGAATTTGCTTAGGGCATCAATTGCTAAGCCTTGCAAGTGGTTTACAAACCTATAAAATGCACCACGGACATAGAGGTTGTAACCATCCTGTTAAAAATTTAATTACAGGTCGTTCCGAAATTACCAGTCAAAACCATGGCTTTGCGGTAGCTTATGATGAAGCATTATCATCTACTATAACCCTAACACATATAAATCTAAACGACGATACAGTAGAAGGGATTTCTCGTAAAGACAAACCTGCCTTTTCTGTACAACATCATCCTGAAGCCTCTCCAGGTCCTCATGATTCTCTATACCTTTTTGATGATTTTATTTCATTGATTTCCCAAAATAAAAAGAACTAAAAAACAGCCATATGAGTCAAATAACCCACATTCAAGCCCGTCAAATCCTCGATTCAAGAGGCAATCCAACTGTTGAAGCAGAAGTATTCACTGAAGACGGTGGTTTTGGTAGAGCAGCGGTTCCTTCCGGTGCAAGTACAGGAATTCACGAAGCAGTTGAACTACGCGATGAGGATATGGATGTGTATATGGGAAAAGGCGTTCTTCAGGCAGTAGAAAATGTAAATAATGTAATTTCTGAAGCCCTTGAAGGTATGGAAGTAGCGGCGCAAAACGAAATCGACCGTACCCTAATAGACATGGATGGCACACCTAATAAATCGAATTTAGGGGCTAATGCTATGTTAGCAGTTTCAATGGCAGCAGCTAAAGCAGCGGCCGATGAATTGGGAATGCCCTTATATAGATATATTGGTGGCGCCAATGCCAATGTGTTGCCCGTGCCTATGATGAATATTCTAAATGGGGGAGCGCATGCCGATAATAAAATTGACTTTCAAGAATTCATGGTAATGCCCCTAAAGGCAGATACTTTTTCTGATGGATTGCGCATGGGGGTTGAAATATTCCATCATCTAAAGAAAGTTCTAAAAGATGCAGGTTATTCTACTAACGTAGGTGACGAGGGTGGCTTTGCTCCCAATATCCAAAGCAACGAAGAAGCCATTGAAATTGTATTGAGATCTATCGAGAAAGCCGGTTATAAGCCTGGTGAAGACGTTTATATCGCAATGGATGCCGCAAGTAGTGAATTTTATGACGCCAAAACAGGTCTTTACACGTTTAAGAAATCTAGCGGTAAAGTAATGTCAAGCGAAGAAATGGTGGCATATTGGGCTGAATGGGCTAAGAAATATCCTATCGTAAGTATTGAAGACGGATTGGCAGAAGACGATTGGAACGGTTGGGCTAAGCTTACCCAAGAATTGGGCAATAAAATCCAATTAGTAGGCGACGATCTTTTTGTTACCAATGTGAATCGCTTGCAGGAAGGCATCGATAAGGGTATTGCCAATAGTATTTTAATTAAAGTAAATCAAATTGGTACTTTAACCGAGACCTTGAATGCCATTCAAATGGCTACCCGCAATAAATACACTAGTGTAATGAGCCACCGCAGTGGAGAAACAGAAGATAGTATTATTGCAGATTTAGCGGTTGCTGTGAATTGCGGACAAATAAAAACAGGATCGGCTTCTCGTTCTGATAGAATGGCCAAGTACAATCAACTTTTACGTATCGAGGAAGAATTGGAAGATTCGGCCGTGTACGGAGCACATCTCTTTCCTTTGAGATAATACCTACTTTTCATTTTTTAAATGGGAGTTTGCTTAAGCAGACTCCCATTTTTCGTTAACACTAATTTCATTTTGCCTATATTTGTGTATTAATCTACTATGGAAAATTGGTATTATCATCCCTCAATATGGCTTGCCACAATGTGTATTCTGGCTTACCTATTAGGATCAATCCCGAGTTCAGTTTGGATTGGAATGCGATTTTACGGTAAAGACGTTCGTGATTACGGCAGTGGGAATGCCGGCGCTACTAATACGTTTAGAGTTCTTGGCAAACCTGCAGGAACGGTCGTTTTGTTGATGGATATACTAAAAGGTTATTTCGCAACCTCCTTAGTGCATATTGGGAATATCAATCCCCAGTGGCATTACGGAGCGTACCAACAAGTCAACATCATGTTAGGACTTGGATTCTGTGCTGTAATCGGTCATTTACTTCCCGTTTTTGCTCAATTTAAAGGCGGTAAAGGCATTGCCACCCTCGGTGGATTGCTCTTCGCATTGAATTACCAGATTGCCTTAATTGCTTTGGGAATTTTCCTGATTACCTTATTCGTAACACGCTTCGTGAGTTTAGGCAGTATACTAGCTGGAATATCCATACCTATGTTATTTGTGCGTTTTTTTGGTGTGCAAATGCCAGAATACAGACAAGCTTCTGTTGTGTTGTTCACCGTTATGATAGCCGTTTTGGTTGTGTATACGCACAGAAAGAATATTATTCGATTGATTCAAGGAAACGAAAACAAAGCAAAATTGTTACCTAAACACAGACGCATTCAATAATTTTAAGGGTATGTGGAGTAATAAGGAATTAGCAGCTGAGGTTGAAGCCATACTAAGCGATCAGTCCGCAAGGAATTGGTCAATTGTATTGTATAACGACGATATAAATACCTTCGATTGGGTTATCGATTGTTTGGTCAAGTATTGCGGTCACGATTTAGTGCAAGCCGAACAATGTGCCTATTTCGTTCATACGAAAGGAAAATATGCCGTAAAATATGGCGATAAAATCAAGTTGAAGCCGATTTGTGAAACTTTACAAGAAAAAGGTTTGTCTGCGTCATTAGAGAAAATTAGCAATGAATAAAGTTTTTAAGAACGCAGAAGAGTCCATTTTTGATATTTCAGACAATGCCACTCTCATGTTAGGGGGATTTGGTTTATGTGGAATTCCCGAAAATTTAATTTCTGCTCTCGTACACAAAGGAGTAAAAGGTTTAACCTGTATCTCTAATAATGCGGGAGTTGACGATTTTGGTATCGGCCTCATGCTCCAAAATAAGCAAGTGCGCAAAATGATTTCTTCCTATGTGGGAGAAAACAAAGAATTTGAAAGACAACTTTTATCGGGTGAGCTCGAAGTGGAATTAATTCCTCAAGGCACACTGGCCGAACGCTGTCGAGCTGCAGGAGCCGGAATACCCGCTTTTTTCACACCCGCAGGAGTAGGTACAGAAGTAGCCGAAGGTAAAGAAGTTCGAATTTTTGATGGTAAAACGTACTTATTAGAACATGCGTTTCAATCTGATTTTGCATTGGTGAAAGCATGGAAAGGCGATCGATATGGTAACCTGATTTTTAAAGATACGGCGCGGAATTTCAATCCTATGATGGCAATGGCAGGTAAAATTACTATTGCTGAAGTAGAGGAATTGGTGCCTTTGGGTCAACTAGATCCTAATGAAGTACATGTTGCCGGAATTTTTGTGCATCGTATTTTCGAAGGGTCGAATTATGAAAAACGGATTGAGCAAAGAACGGTAAGACCTAAATCATAAGGATGAAACTCGTTTTTGCCACCAATAATTCTAAAAAAATTCTTGAAGCGCGCGAGATACTTCCTGAGAAATTTCAGTTGCGCACGCTGGAAGAGATAAATTTCCACCAAGAAATAATAGAAGACGCCGACACATTTAAGGGCAATGCTTGGATTAAGGCAAATACCATTTTCCAATTAAAAGGAGAGGCCTGTTTTGCAGATGATTCGGGATTGGTGGTTCCGGCTTTAGGAGGACTTCCCGGAGTAAAATCGGCACGCTATGCCAATGAAACCGGAATCGTAGATCACAAAGCCAATAATATTAAGTTATTAGAGGCCATGAGAGAGGAGAAAAATAGAGACGCGTATTTCATAACAGTCATATGTTTGATTTTATCAAACGGTGATATACATTATTTCGAAGGTCGTGTGAATGGTACGATTGCGGATAATGAGTATGGAGACAAAGGATTTGGTTACGATCCGATTTTTATTCCAGAGAATTATACAAATACCTTTGGTGAGTTAGGCGCGGAAATTAAGAATGCCATATCGCACAGAGCCCGGGCATTACAAGCCATGCATGATTTTTTGATTTCCCTTCCTTAATAATATATGAATCGAATTCCTCGTATTTCCATACATGATTACGATTACGATTTGCCCGATGATCGTATTGCTAAGTACCCGATAACCCCTAAACACGATTCCAAACTATTGGTATTCGACTCTGGGAAGATTCAACATACAACTTTCTTACAATTACCTGAACATCTATATAAGGAAGAGATATTATTGGTAAACAATACCAAAGTCATTCCGGCGCGCTTGTGGTTTGAGAAATCAGAGGGTATGTGGATACAAATATTCTTGCTCAAACCGATAAGTCACGATTGGTCTCTTTGGCAAGTTATGGTGGGGAACAGACGTAAATTCAAATCCGACGACTCATTAGCTATTAATCGAGAAGAAGGCGTTTTCAGTATACGTTGGGAAGATCGCGACAATAATATTGTACGTTTGGAAGGAGAGGGGCTGTCGATTCCCGAATGGATTGAACTTTTGGGTGAGATTCCTTTGCCTCCTTATCTAAATAGAGATACAGAAGATCGCGACAAAGAAGATTATCAAGCCATTTTTGCCCGTAATAAAGGAGCTGTTGCAGCGCCAACGGCTTCTTTACACTTTACGCCGGAGTTGTTGGAGGGGCTAAATTCTAAAGGTATCGGTCAAATTGAGGCCACTCTTCACGTGGGAGCCGGCACGTTCAAGCCCGTAAGTGTTGATTTTGTAGACGAACATGAGATGCATGCCGAGCAATTCGAAATCGACTTAACCCTGATAGATCATTTATTAAATCGCCAAACGGGCGTAATTGCGTTGGGTACCACGGCGTGTCGCTTGTTAGAAAGCATACCTTTATTAGGGGCTAAAATCATATTGGGTGAGTTGGAAGAGGTATTTGTGGCGGCAGAAGATGGATATAGAGAGGATTTAAAAGGTATTTCCACGAGGGAAGCCCTTCACGCCGTAAGAGAATATATAAATAGCGGGGAGGGGGTAATGCGGGGAGAAACCCAAATTTTCATGGTTCCTGGATTTGATTTTAGGTTAACTTCTGGGATAATCACTAATTTCCACCAGCCCAAATCTACCTTAATGTTATTGGTTGCGGCATTAGTAGGAGAGGAATGGCCGTTGATTTACCGTGCAGCATTATCGAATGATTACCGATTTTTAAGTTATGGCGACGGAAGTTTACTGAGGGGCAAAAAAAATATTCAATGGTAATCATCTGAATATCATAATATAGGGTGGATTTATATCGATTGGCTTATATTTTATTTGCAATAATGTTTTGTTCACAGAGAATTAATCCTATTTTTGCACTCCCGTTCTGAGACAGAGAATTAGAGTTAAGATTAACAAGATTGAAAAGGAGAGAGGCTTTCGGGCCAAGATCCAGGAAGATTTTGGAGTTTAAAAGCTTTAAAAAAATATTTTCTCAAAATAGTTTGTAAAAGTAAAAATAACACTTACCTTTGCACTCCCGTTCTGAGACAGAGAAAATCTTTTTAAGACCTAAGAAAAGCTTGGGAAATTAAGAAGAAAGAATTTGAAAAATATTTTCTCAAATTGGTTGTAAAGTTAAAAAGTTTGTTTATCTTTGCAGCCCGGTTCGCAAGATAAGGGAAAACAAAATTGAAATCAGACGTTCAAATCGTGAAGAGGCGACGAAAATGATAAAGTTCTTTGAAAGAAAGGTAAGGAATAGCAAGCCACTCAAGTTAATAAAATACTTTGAGAAGCCGGATCGAAACTAACATAATTATTATACTATGGAGAGTTTGATCCTGGCTCAGGATGAACGCTAGCGGCAGGCCTAATACATGCAAGTCGAGGGGTAGGGAGAGAGTAGTTTACTATGATTTCCTGAGACCGGCGCACGGGTGCGTAACACGTATGCAACTTACCCTTTACTGGGGCATAGCTCAGAGAAATCTGAATTAATTCCCCATAACGATATTGGATCGCATGGTTCGATATCTAAAGCTCCGGCGGTAAAGGATAGGCATGCGGTGTATTAGCTAGTTGGTGAGGTAATGGCTCACCAAGGCTACGATACATAGGGGTTCTGAGAGGATGATCCCCCACACTGGTACTGAGACACGGACCAGACTCCTACGGGAGGCAGCAGTAGGGAATATTGGTCAATGGACGCAAGTCTGAACCAGCCATGCCGCGTGCAGGATGACGGCCCTCTGGGTTGTAAACTGCTTTTATATGGGAAGAAACCCCGGGATGCGTTCCGGGCTGACGGTACCATACGAATAAGGATCGGCTAACTTCGTGCCAGCAGCCGCGGTAAGACGAAGG